>JAUILW010000880.1 GCA_030432795.1 Gammaproteobacteria bacterium | reverse complement strand
ACCAGCGCTACCGGCATGTTCGCCGACATACCCGCCGACTGCAGCGCCGACGCAATGCGCTCCAGATTGAACAAGCCCATGTAGAACACCAGCGTCTGATCCGGGGCCACGAGATGCGACCATTCCAGATCTTCCGAGCCACGAGCGATGTGCCCCGTGATAAATCGCACGGACAGCGCCACGTTTCGATAGGTAAGCGGGATACCGGCGTAGCTTGCCGCGCCGAGTGCTGCGGTGATTCCCGGCACCACCACGCAGGAGATTCCGCGGCCAGCCAGGGTGGCGATCTCCTCACCTCCACGGCCAAAAACGAACGGATCACCGCCCTTCAAGCGCACGACGTTCAAACCCGCTTCCGCTGCCTCCACCATCTGGCGGTTGATATCCTCCTGTCGAATCCCTTCGAAAGCCCGCTTTTTGCCGACGTAACGTCGTTCCGCATCGCGACGCGCGAAGTCGAGCACCGCCCGGTTGACCAGATTGTCATAGAGCACCAGATCGGCGTTGAGCAGCAGGTGCAGTGCCTTCAGCGTGATGAGCTCTGGGTCTCCGGGTCCAGCGCCGACGATGGCCACCTGCCCTTTAGGCTTAGCGGCCGGATCGGCAAGGAGCGCGTCGAACTGCGCCTCGCCTCGCTCCGGCCCGGCAGCCACCACTGCCTCCCAGAAAGCCCGAGGCGGGCGCGTTCCAGCGTCGGCCAAGCTGCGTCGCTTATTACCGAGAAAGGCGGCAAACGCGCCGATCCGGGCGGGCAGCATCTCTTCCAGACGGCCGCGCAGCCAACGGGCAAGCGTAGGTGACTCGCCGCCGGTGGAAATGGCAACGGTTACGGGATCTCGATCGACGATGCTGGGGAAGATGACGCTAGACAGCGCACCGTTGTCTACTACGTTCACCGGTATGTTGTGCATTCTGGCGGCGGCGGCGACCGCGGCGTTGACCTCGTCATCATCGGTGGCGGCGACGACCAGGCGTTTGCCCAGCACATCTGCGTCTGCAAAACGCCGTGAGTGATAGGTGAGCGAACCGGCAGCTGCCAGGCCACCCAGCTCCTCGCCAATCTGCGGCGCAACCACATGCACCTGCGCATCTGCCTGCACAAGCCAGCGCACCTTACGCGCGGCGACGACACCACCGCCCACCACCAGACAAGGCTCTCCATCCAGGCGGTGAAACAGTGGTAACGCTTTCACAACCGCGCAAGCACGCTCTGCCCACCCATATAGGGTCGCAGAACATCCGGCACGTGAACGCTGCCGTCACCGTCCTGGTAGTTCTCCAGCACCGCTACCAGCGTGCGTCCAACAGCCAGACCGCTGCCGTTGATCGTGTGCACAAGATCCGGTTTGCCACCGCCCTGCGGCCGGTATCGCGCCTGCATGCGCCGCGCCTGGAAGTCGAGAAAGTTACTGCAGGAAGAAATCTCGCGGTACGCGTCCTGGCCAGGCAGCCACACTTCAAGATCGTAGGTTTTGG
>JAUILW010000879.1 GCA_030432795.1 Gammaproteobacteria bacterium | reverse complement strand
GCAGCCAACGCAGCGTTGGAGCACGGCTACGGGTGTTACTGGCGCATCGGTAACGCTTTTCTCACCAAATTCCGCATGGAGGTTGTCTGATGCAGGCGTTTCTCGGCATCGCCGTTTTCCTGGCATTTGCCTGGCTGCTGAGCAGCGCCCGCGGCGGCGTGCAATGGCGTACCGTGGTGGTGGGCTTGGGACTGCAGCTGGCGCTGGCTTTCCTGCTACTCGGCGTGCCGTTTTTCGCCAGCGGTATATTGGCCCTGAACGCCGTGGTGGAGGCCATAGAAACCGCCACCCGCGCCGGTGCGGCGTTCGTGTTCGGATTCCTCGGCGGCGGCGAGCCGCCATTCGAGCCCACAGCGGAGGGCGCGCTGTACCTGTTCGCCTTTCGCGTGCTGCCGCAAATCCTCGTGTTCAGCGTGCTGGTGGCGCTTCTTTGGTACTGGCGTGTGCTGCCTTTAGTGGTGCGCGGGGTAGGGTGGGCGCTGCAACGCACCCTGGGGGTGGGGGGTGCCGTGGGCACCGGTGCGGCGGCCAGCGTCTTTCTCGGCATGGTGGAAACGCCGCTGGTGGTACGGGCATGGCTCGCCAGGCTCAGCCGCGCAGAATTGTTTACGCTCATGACCTGCGGAATGAGCACCGTGGCAGGCTCCATCATGGTGCTGTACGCCAGCATCCTCGGTCCTGAGATCGACGGGGCGCTGGGGCACATCATCACTGCCTCGGTGCTCAACGTCATCGGCGCGGTGTACGTGTCGCGCATCATGATGCCGGATGACGCCCCGCCCACTGGCGAGGCCGACACCTCCGGACTCTCCTATAGCGGCAACATGGATGCCATCACCCGCGGCACCTTCGACGGCCTGCAGCTGGCCGTCAACGTAGGCGCCATGGTGCTGGTGCTGGTGTCGCTGGTTGCACTCATCAACTACCTGCTGGGTGGGTTTACGGTATGGGGCGCACCGCTCAGCCTGGAACGTATCACCGGGCCGCTGTTCAGCCCCGTGGCCTGGCTTGTTGGCATCCCCTGGTCCGAGGCGCAGACCGCCGGCTCGCTCATGGCCAGCAAGCTCATTCTCAATGAAGTGGTGGCGTATCTGCAGATGGCCGCGCTGCCAGACGGGACGCTCGGCGCACGCAGTACGCTCATCATGACCTACGCGCTGTGCGGCTTCACCAACTTCGGCAGCCTCGGCATCCTCATCGGCGGCCTCACCACACTGGTGCCGGAGCGGCGGGGGGAGGTGCTTTCCATAGGTCCACTGACCCTGATCTCAGGCTCCATCGTCGCCGCGCTGACGGGCAGCATCGTTGCTGTCGTGTTGAGCTTCTTGTGATTCCGGCTTGAGGGAAGGAGTCTAAGCCGACCGGATCGCTTCGATGACCCGCGCGACGTCATCCTCCAGCACGTCGCGGTGCAACACCCAGCGCTCGCGGTGAACGTACACCCCTTGTGCACGCATATGCGCGAGCAGGGGTGCCA
>JAUILW010000878.1 GCA_030432795.1 Gammaproteobacteria bacterium | reverse complement strand
AACCGCCTACATCGCCCTGTTCAACTGGGCGTTTGCCCGGCATCACGGTGGCCAGTTCATTCTGCGTCTGGAAGATACCGACCAGAGCCGCTCCACCGCATCGAGCGAGAGGCTGATACTCGAGTCGCTGCGCTGGCTCGGCCTGGATTGGGATGAGGGGCCCGATTGCGGTGGCCCGCACGCGCCCTACCGGCAGAGCGATCGTCTCGCTGTGTACCGCGGGCACGTGGATACATTGGTCGCAAATGGGCACGCCTTTCCTTGTTTCTGCAGCGCCGAACGGCTGGATGCCATGCGCGCCGAGCAGCGCGCTCGTGGTGAAACCACCCGCTATGACGGACATTGCCTGGACCTCAACGCCGACGAAGTGCGTTCCCGCATCGCCGCCAACGAGGCGCACGTCATCCGCATGCGTGTGCCGGAACAGGGGGTGTGCCAGTTCAACGATCTGCTGCGCGGTGACATCGAGATTCCCTACAGCCAGATCGATATGCAGGTGCTGCTCAAGGCCGATGGATTCCCCACCTACCATCTCGCTGTGGTGGTAGACGACCACCTGATGGGCATCACCCACGTCATGCGCGGCGAGGAGTGGATCAACTCGGTGCCCAAGCATGCGCTGCTCTACCAGTACTTCGGCTGGGATATGCCGCTGCACGCGCACCTGCCGCTGCTGCGCAATCAGGATCAGAGCAAGCTGTCGAAGCGCAAAAACCCGACCAGCATCAACTATTACCGCGACATCGGCATCCTGCCGGAAGCGCTGGTGAACTATCTGGGCCTCATGGGCTGGTCCATGCCTGACGAGCGGGAAATCTTTAGCCCGGCGGAGCTCGCGCAGGCCATCGACCTCGGACGTATCTCCCTGGGCGGGCCGATTTTCGACCTGGAGAAGTTGTCCTGGCTGAACGGCCAGTACCTGCGTGCGCTGACGCCGGAGCAGTTCGCCGACAGGCTGAGGGTGTGGATGCTCAATGACACCCGCCTTGGCGCGCTGATCCCCCTGGTGCAGGAGCGCACGGAAAAACTTGCCGACCTCGCGCCACAGGTGAGCTATCTGCTTGGCGAACGCGCGCCGCTGGCGGCAGAGGCGTTCGACGCCTTCAAAGTGGATCGTGAACAGTGCGTGCTGATTCTCGACCATACCCTGCGGGCGTTCGATGCACTGCCGGGCTGGGAGCGCCAGGCGCTGTTCGACTGCTGCCAGGCGGTCGCTGCCTATCTGGACGTCAAGTTCCGCGACTACATGCAGCCGCTGTTTCTCGCAGTGAGCGGTAAGCAGGTGTCGCTACCGCTGTTCGATTCCATGGTGTTCCTGGGATCCGACGTGACCCGCATGCGCCTGCGCGATGCGCTGGCTGTGATCGGTGTCTCAAAGAAGTTGGCTAAGCGGCTGGAAAAGAACTACGCCGCATTTAGTGTCACACAGGCCCAGTAGACTGGCCGCTCAGGGTTGGGGCCCGCCGCGAGCGGGCACGAC
>JAUILW010000877.1 GCA_030432795.1 Gammaproteobacteria bacterium | reverse complement strand
CGATCTGGTCGAGCTCGGCGCGGATGTCCTCGGGCAGGCTGTCCCACTTGTCCGCGTTCATCAAGATGGCATTGTCCTTGGAGTAGAACGGCACGTTGACCACGTACTTGGTCACCTCGTGCAGGGCGAAGTCCATGATGCCGACATAGGTGGAACCGTAGCCGTCCACCACACCACGCTCCAGCGCGGTGTAGATCTCGGTGGTGGGCATGTTCACCGGGGTTCCACCCAGTCCTTCCACCAGCGGCACGTAGACCGGGGAGACGCGGATCTTCATGCCGGACAGGTCCGGCTCGTCGATCTTCTTGTTCAGGTACAGGCGGAAGCCGACGTTGGGTACACCGGTCAGGTTGGACAGGTAGACGACACCGCCCTTGTCACGATGGATCTTGCGCATCAGGTCGTAGTAGCCGGTCTCGTGCTGCTCCTGCGGGCTCTTGCGCGCCAGCAGCATGGCCGAGGCCTCCGGCACCTGCGCGGTGTAGTAGGCAGCGGCACCGAGGATGACATCGGCGACGCCGTTGCGCAGCGCCTCGAACTGTTCGAAGGCGGGAACCACTTCCGGCCCGCCCAGGTACTTCAGCGTCACCTTGCCGGCCAGGCGTTCCTCGATCATCTCCTGGAACATGAAGAACGGCTCGCTGGACGCATAGTCCTTGGTCCATGGCGTCATGCCCTTGAGTTCGATGACGTCGGCCTGGGCGGCGGACGACAGGCCAAGCGCGACACCGGCGACGAGTCCGGCAAGCAGTTTTCCTCGGTGTATCTTCAGCATGGTTTTATCCTCGGTGTTGTATGTCCGAACCTCGGGTAACCCGGTTCGATAACGTTGTCATGCCATCGTAATCCGGCCGGATTGGCCGAAACAAACGCGAAAAAGCGATAGCGCCATAGGACACCCCTATATCCGCCCGAAAACGGCCCAAACGGCACCAGATACGTGCGCAACCGGCGTGCCGTGCACCGACTCGTTGCAACCATTTTGCATGGTCGTCAACGCGTCTGCGGGTCATCGCCGGCAACGAGTCCGCTTCGACGGGCGGCCTTCACCAGTTCCTGCACTTCCCGCGACGCGGCCACGCCGCCGTCGTTGGCATAGTTCTCGTGGTTCTCCTCGACACGCTGCAGGTCGTACAGGTAGTTGACCATGGCGCCGCCGGACTGCGCGATGCCCTTGTCGGAGAGATCCCCGCGCGGGTGAATCCTGTGCACGATGGCGCCGTTGTTGAGGTGAAAGCGCGCCACCGGATCCAGCGGCCGACCGTTGTTCGCGCGCTCCTCCACCAGGTACCATGCTGCCAGCATCTCCAGCGACGACGGGTCGGCCTGTTCGCTGCCAAGATCGTGCTCGTGCAGCCAGCGGGACAGCCCGGGGATCGGCGACAGGGTAACGAAGGTGTCCAGGCCAGGCAGTTCCCGCGACAGGTCGGACACCACCTGCTTGATCAGCGAGTTGCCGAAGGACACACCGGCGAGGCCGGC
>JAUILW010000876.1 GCA_030432795.1 Gammaproteobacteria bacterium | reverse complement strand
GGCTGACCGCACAACCCTGGTCCACAGGCCAAGTGTTCGCGACCGGCGTGTCTTACTCCGGCACGCTGGCAGAGCTCATGACAGCCACGGGCCACCCAGCGCTTCTCGCCGCAGCGCCGCTGTACTCTGACTTCGACGCGCAGATGCAACTCGTGCGGCCCGGTGGGGCCCTGCAGCCCGCGTTCACCAGCCGCTGGAGCCGGCTCGTCGCTGCCATGGACGCCAACGATGTGTGCGGGGTGATCGCCGCCAGCGAAGCGCGCGACGTGCCGTGGGGCGAGTGCGCTGGCGTGCGCCTGCTGATCAGCGGCGTGAAGCCGGTGGACGGACAGTGGTCGGCGCTCAAGCAGGCGGTTGCCGAGCACAATAGCCCCAACGTGCTGGCGATGGTCGAGGGTATGGAGTACCGCGACAGCCCGTGGGCTCCGGGGCTCACCTCGTTGGACACACAGGCGTTCGGCCGCAAACAGGCTTTGGAAGATGCCGCGGTGCCGCTGTACGTGCTCACAGGATGGTTCGATGCTGCCACCAGCAACGGCGCGCTTGCCCGCTTCACTGCGCACACCACGCCGCAATCCGTGTGGATCGCTCCGTTCGATCACGGAGGCGCCCACGATACCGATCCGTTCAACGCCGCCGATGCTGACCCCGTGTGGTCGCAAACCGAACAGCTCGACCGCGTCGAAGCGTTCTTCCGCCGGCACCTCGAGGGCCGGCCGGTAACAGACAAGACCCTGCACTACTACGTGATGGGCGGCGACGGGTTCCGCAGTACGGACCAGTGGCCCCCGGCACACCTTGCGGAGACGTTTTACTACTTCGATGAGCAGGGTGCCCTGTCAACCCAAGCACCAGCCACCACCGCCTACGACACCCACCAGGTGGATTTCGAAACAGGTACGGGCGAGCGCTCCCGCTGGATTACCCAGCTCGGCGGCAGCGACGTCGACTACAGTGACAATCAGCCGCACGGCCTGACCTACGCATCTGCGGCGCTGCCTGAGGATATGGAGCTCACCGGCAGCCCGATACTGGATTTCTGGATGACATCAACCGAACGGGACGGTGCGCTGCACGCGTACCTGGAAGCCATCTCACCAACAGGCAAGGCGCACTACCTAACGGAAGGTGTGTTGCGGCTGCTGCACCGGGCGAACACCACGCAGCCGTTCTACCCGAAGTTCGGGCCGGCGCACTCATTTGTCGAGCGCGATGCCAGGCCGATGCCCACTGGGCGCATCGTGCGTGTGACCACAACCATGCTGGCCACGTCCGCGCGGATTCCCGCAGGGTTCCGCCTGCGGCTACGGCTGACAGGTGCTGATCGCGCGTCGTTCGCCCGCTACCCCGCGCAGGGAGAGGCGCCGCGCTGGCATGTGTATCGCGGCCCAACCAAGCCGTCGTCGATCACCCTACCCCTGGCCCCGTATCTTCCGCAGCCAGCCTCCTAAACCTCTGTCTGCAACCGGTGCGGCTGGAGTCGCC
>JAUILW010000875.1 GCA_030432795.1 Gammaproteobacteria bacterium | reverse complement strand
GGGTGTTCCCGCTGGTTGGCGCCGCGCTCCACCCGGGCGGGTGGCGCGACACGCACGGGGCGCTGCTCTCGGGGGCGTTCCACGCGCGGCGGTGGTGTGGCGCGCACCGTCGGTGCGGGTTGCACACGAGGCTGCTGCACCGCGCGGGGTTGGGTGGCACGCGGCGGTGTAACTCTGGGCTCGGTCTGACGTACCCGTGGGCGATCCACGCGCGGAGAGAGGCGCGGAGAATCGGTGCGGGCACGGGCCGTCGTCACGGGGGGCAGCTGTTCTGCAGTGCGCCGCACGCGGTTGCGGGGCGCATCATCGCGGTTGCGGCGATCATGGGCGGGTGCGGCCAGCCTGCCACCGGCGAGGGCTGCATTGATTTCGTCCTGCGAGCGACCCACACGCTGCTCGCCGCGTGGACTATGGGTGCGTTGGCGAAGCTGTCGGTCGCGATGGATGCGTTCGGCACGCCGCAGATCGCGCGTCGTGGTCCGATCCTGACGGCGGTCTGCAGCGCTGCTGTAGCGTTCTCGTCTCGGCGCATCGTATCGATATCGCGCCGAGCGCTCTCCTGGCCGTGCGCCGTAATGGCGATAGTGCGGCCGCCAGACGTTGCCGTCGTGATACCGGCGGTCGGCAAAGTGATGGGAGGACCGGTAGCGCGGCGCCCGGTAGTGGTGATGGTCGTAGCGGCGCCCGTAGTAGGGGTGGTGGCGGTAGTCGCGATCGAAGAAGTGCAGGCGCCAGCCGCTCCAGCCGATGCTGTACCAGGTGGATACACCCCAGAAGTAGTCGGACGGAAATCGGTAGCCGTAGGCGTAGGGGTAGTAGTACACCGGGTAGGGTGTAGGGTAGTAGTGCACCACCCGAGTTGTGCGTACCTCAGTAACCTCGTCCGGGTCGTAGTAGGGCACGTATATTTCTTCCTCGTTGGCCGGGCGAATGCGGATGTATTCGTCCTCCACAGACACCACCTGTCGCTCGTCGCTCTCCAGGTTGCCGGCATCTCGAGCTACTTGACGGTAGTCGGCCACGGCTTTGAGCAGAGCTTCTTCCTGGTAGAGCACGGCTTCGCCCAGGCGCCAGGTCCAATCCAGGTCTTTGTTCAGCTGCGACAGCGCCTCGGGGTAATTGGTGAGCGCGAGCACGGTCTCGTCCCAGTCCTCGCTCGGCTTGTCATCCGCGCCTCGCGCATCGACATAGCGGGCAGCCTGCACGATCTGCAGTGGATAGGTGCTGGCTGGCAGCACGATGGCCAGGAGGTCGTCGGGGTAGAGCGCAATCGGTGCGACCAGCTCGCGTAGCGAGGCGTCGTCCAACAGCACGTAGGGAGCCTCGTCTGCGCCGGCAAGGTCCTGGGTCGAGAGGGTTTTCTCTGCAGCGGTCTGCGCGGCGCCAGCCAGGGGCGCCGACAGCGTCAGAACAACGAATAGCGCTGATAGGGTCCGCATGGCGTGCACCTCCGTACACTTTTGTGTAGCTGAGTATGCACGCTACGC
>JAUILW010000874.1 GCA_030432795.1 Gammaproteobacteria bacterium | reverse complement strand
GCTTGATTTTTAACGGCTTGACTGTTCCACACCCCTGGAACAGTTGGTATTATTCGCTACCGAGATTCTCGATCTGGCCCATGAGTTCTGCATGCACGCGCTTGCGCGAGGCCGCGTAAAAGTCCGGTTCGCTTAAACGGTAGCGTCCGGCGCGGCGCGGGCCGCCGGAGACGACCTCGAGCCGTTCGAAGGCCACGAGCCCTGTAATCATGCGGTGCTGGCCGGCGCGGCTGATTCTGAGTTCCTGCCGCATCTCGCGCCGCCCGAAGCTCTCCTCGCCGCCCGAACGGGCGCTCAGCCACTGTTTAAGCTGCTCGTAAAAACGGCGCAGGTCCACCGGCAGATCGTCGATTTTCATCACCACGCTTTCGAACATCAGATCGCAGGCCAGACGCAGATCCGCCGGCGTGGCAATGAAGCGCCCGCGCGCGTCGCGCGCGCGCTGATGTTGGTGCAGCATGACCACCTGCGCCACGAGGCGCTGATACAGATCGTTTAAGCGCCGCAGCGCTTGCGCCTCCGGCGGAAGACTCACGCGGCCCGCGTAGGGATTGACCACCTCGACCGGCTCCAGCAGACGCACGCAGTGCTGCAGGAAGGACCGCGTTTGTGTAAGTGTCTTCTCGTCGATCTGACCGGCCGCGCGACGGTTCTGGTACTTGAGCACGCGCGCGGTTTGTTCGTCGCTTTCATCGACGGCCACCAGGAAACAGCGGCTCATGTTGTCCTCGTAGATCTCGCCGTGCGTCGTCGCCGCAAGGCTGGCCACCGGGCCGCGGACGGTCCGCATCGCCGCGCGGATACGCCCGTCGTCGCCGCGAACGCTCGTTGAACTTGTTAACGAACCGCGGCTTTGCAGTTCGCGCAGGGCATACAAAGCCTCTTCTTTTAAACCATCGAGATCTTCAAGTCCAAGTAATCGATGCCGCAAAAAGTTCTCGTCGTGGTTGTACAAGCTGTGCTCGGTGACTCGTGTTAACAAGAGCACGTCCTCCGGCGGCATCAGCCGCGCGACACCGGTGAGCAGGTGCGTCTTGCCCGAACCGCTTGTACCCTGAAGCAAGGCGTGCAGCGGCTCCGGCATTTTGTACGACAAAGCGATCATGAACAAAAACAGCCGCGCGGTTTCCTCGCCGACAACGCCGCTTGCACCGATGAGTTTGTTTAATTCGCTCGCCAGGTCGGCTTTCTTCAGGAATGTTAAACAGGCCGCTTTTGTGTCCGGCGGAACCTGAACCCGCACGCGCCGGTCGCCTGTGCGCTCCGACCGGCGACGACGGTCGAGTAAATCCGCCAATACATGTAAATCCTCCTCGATGAGCTGCGCCGGCAGATCGAGCCGCGATCCGGCTTCCTTCGCCGCGCGCGCAATCTGCCGGTCTTCGAACAGGTCCGTACGCTGGCGGCTTTTCATCCGCGTGCGCGGGTGTTCGATCGCCAGCGTCACCTTGAGCGTGGCCGCGTCGTCCGGCACGCCGCCCAGAACCG
>JAUILW010000873.1 GCA_030432795.1 Gammaproteobacteria bacterium | reverse complement strand
CCGGGATGCGACACGGCTGCCGGTCTTGCCGTGCGGACCGATGATCAGGATGGTTTGATGTGACACGTCGTGCTCCTGTAGTGAACTGAGGAGCCACTGTGCCTGTATCCTGCTGGACGCTGAATTCTCGCAACGCCACAATTTTTGATCCATCGTCCAGGAATCCCAGTATGGCCGATCCGCCGTTTTCCAAGCCTCGCACCGCGAGCGAGTTGCCCCCGTCGGGTGATCCGCTTGCAGATCCGCTGAGGTTGCTGAAGTTGACCGGCGTGCTGTACTGCCACGCTGAGCTCACAGCACCCTGGGGCCTGGATCTACCTGGCATCGCGGACTGCATGGCGATCCATATCGTCAACTCGGGAAAAGCCTATCTCGATATTGCCGGGCAGCCGACGTTGGAGGTGGAGCAGGGCGGCCTGGTCATGGTGCCGCACGGTACACCACACCAGTTGCGCAGCGCACCGCAAGCACGCGCGACGTTGCTCACCGACATCCCCGTGCAGCTCGTGACAGATCGGTACGAGCGAATGAATTTCGGCGGCGGAGGCGCGCCCACCAGCGTGAGCTATTGCGGTGTGCGGTACGACAGGCTCGGGGCGCGCAGGTTGCTGCAGGTGCTGCCTTTAGTGATCCACATGGACGCCTCGGACGCGTCGGGTGGTTGGTTGGGGGATACCGCCCGGTTCATCGCCCGCGAGGCGGATGCGATGCGTCCTGGCGGCGAGGCGATCATCACGCGCCTTGCGGATATCGTGGTTGTGCAGGCTATCCGCGCGTGGCTGGAATCCAACGATACGGACCACGGCTGGCTGGCAGCCCTGCGGGATCGTCAGATCGGCCGGGCGCTCGTCGCGATTCACCAGCATCCGTCGCGAGACTGGACGGTATCCATGCTGGCGCGTGAAGTCGGTATGTCACGCTCGGCGCTATCAGCGCGCTTTCGCGAGCTGGTGGGGGAGCCTGTTAAGCAGTACATCACGGAGTGGCGTATGCAGCTTGCGAGGGAGGAGCTGATGGGTTCCCGCCGTACCCTTCTGGAGATCGCGGAGACCCACGGTTATCAATCAGAAGCGGCTTTCAGTCGGGCGTTCAAGCGGGTGTTTGGAATCTCGCCCGGGCAGGCGCGGGGGCCTGGTTGAGGCCAGCGGCGGGTGGTGTATCTGGCAGATTCGGTTCACAAGCGCGGTGAGGCGTGTATCGTTTGCGGTGGCATCAGCTGCCGGCTTGTGAGGTGTGTTTTTCGGGCCCTGGTCGGCTGAACGATTTTGACGGGAGTGAGTTGGCGTACGTTATGGCGGATCAGACTTTTTTACAGTGGCCCTTTCTTGAGGATCATCACCGCGAGCTTGCCTCGCTGCTCGACGCTTGGGCGGCTGGGCACGTGCCTGAGTTGGTGACACACGAACATGAGGATCTGGACGGGACCTGCATCGGCATCGTCCGGGCGCTGGGGGAGGCGGGATTCACCCGCTACGCGGTGCCTGCCGC
>JAUILW010000131.1 GCA_030432795.1 Gammaproteobacteria bacterium | reverse complement strand
AAAGCCGTGCGATGGCGAGTTGCCCACCTAAACCGTCCACGCAGGCGTGATGTACACGGTTGTAGAGTGCGGCCCTGCCGTCGCCGGGCCCTGGGATGAGCAGAATGTCCCAGAGTGGACCATCGGTGGACAGAGGCGTGCTGTGCGCGGCGGCTACCGCCTGATCAAATCGTCTGCCGCTGGACTCGAAGCCTTCCGGGGCCATGCGCACGTGCCGATTGATGTCGATGGTGTGTACAGGCTGCCAGCGCATGCCTGCGCGGTTGAGCTTGCGCATCATGTAGGGCACCTCGACGGCGCGCTCGGCGATGTGTTTGCGCAGCACCGTCAGATAGTCCGCCTCGCCCATATCTTGCGGCAGTTGAATCATCTGCACGCTAGCGATGTGCATCGGCGTCTGCGGGCTTTCGAAGTGGATGAAATTGGCGTCGGTGGCGTTCAGTTCGCTCATGTCTTCTCTTCCATTTGGTGCGCGAAGTGTGCAGACGTGACATGACAACGGTGTGTCACGCGCTGTACCTATGGATTGCAAGCAATGAGCGTGCCAGCGGAGAGGGTGGAATTAGGCTAGGTTGTGCACGGTTACGGTGCGCTTGGTTAGGTTAAGCTACCCAGGCGCACCATCCGCCGGCGGCGTTGCCCGTAGTCAGGGTGTTTCGCCGGTGTTGAGCGGCTTGTCTGCCCGAATCCACTCGCTCATGCTGCCGTCGTATACCGCTACGTTGTCGTGTCCGCAGAGCTTGAGCGCAAAGGCATCGATGGTGGCGGAGATGCCGCCGCCGCAGTAGGCGACGACGCGCTGCTCTTCGAGCAGGCCGCGGGCGCTGAGGATCTGCTGCAGCTGCGCTAACGGCCGGAAGGCGTTGCCGTCCAGCAGCTCGTCGTAGTGCAGGTGGCTGCTGCCGGGAATATGGCCACGTCGACCGTAGTGAAAGTCACCTTCGCCGGTGTAGAGATCGTGTGACAACGCATTGATGGTACACACGCCGGCCGCGCTTGCCGCCTCCATGCCCTCGAGGTTCACGAACAGGCTTGAATCGGGCCGCGCGGCGTAGCTGCTGGGGGAGTAGCGGCTTTCGCCGCTCTGTGTGGGATGTGCGGCTACCAGCCAGGATTGCATGCCGCCGTTCAGCACGCGCACATCGTCGTGGCCCAGGTATTTCATCATCCACCAGGCGCGGGTGGCCCACATCATGTGGCCGGAGGAGTAGAGCACCACGGGGTTGTCGTGGCCGATACCCGCTGCTGCTGCAGCGCCTGCCAGCGTTTCCACCTCCAGCAGTGTGAAGCCAAGACCGCTGGAGGTGTCGGAGAACGCTGTGATGAGATCCATGAAAGCAGCGCCGGGAATATGTTGCTCGCGGTACCCTTCAATGCCGGACTCTGCGCGGTAGCCGGTTTTAGCCGGTTTCAGATACACGGCGCAGTCGAAGATGCGCAGGTCCGGCTCGTCTAGGCGGCGGACGAGTTCGTCGGGTTCGATCAGCAGGTTGCTCATGGCGTTTCGTTCCTCAGTAAAGCGTTGATCGGCGTGCGCTCCTGTTTTGGCGAGATGTTTTCCAGGTGGACCTCATCGCAACCGTTGAAGCGGGCGAAGTCGACGATAGCGCAAACCAGCGCCTGCCGCTTTTCTTCGTCCAACGGTTGCTCCAGATGCAGGTGCTTGAGCGCCAGCCGGCGTTGCGCACGATGTGCCTTGGCATCGAGTCTGCCAAGGAACGTGTCACCCATCAGGATCGGCAGGCAGAAGTAGCCCCAACGGCGCTTAGCCGCCGGTACGTAACACTCGATGGTGTAGTCGAAGTCGAACAAGGCGCGGGTGCGGTCGCGCAGGATCACTGCGTTGTCGAACGGCGAAAGAATTTTGGTGTGTCGCGGCGCGATGGCCGGCGTGCGCGTCTGCAGAAGCTCTGCCAATGCGTAGCAACGTTGCCCGTCGTTCGTGCGCAGCATCTCTACGCGGCCTGCAGCGATATCCTCTTCCAGCGCCTGTTGGATTGCCCGGCGCAGGCTCTGGCCGCGCCGCAGATGAGCAAACGACTTCAGGTGGGCGACACCGTGTGCACGTAGCGTGGTGTCTACCAGGTGTCGTGCGAATTCCTGCTCACTGGGCATGGATGTGTCGATCTTCGAGGGCAGGGCGCGTTCCGTGAGGTCGTAGGTCTTCTGGAAACCATCGCGCTGGGTGACCATCAGATCGCCCTGCATGAACGCCTGCTCGAGCGCCCGCTTTGCCGGCTTCCAGTCCCACCAGGTGCCGGACTTGTCTCGTGGGTCGTCGAAATCGCGGGATTTCAGCGGGCCATCGATGCGAATGCGCTCGACGCACTCGGCAACCAGACGGGTATCGCCGCTGCGCATCCAGCGTGCGGTGCCGTTGCGGAATGTGGCCATCTGCGGCAGGCAGAAGCGGTAGTCGCGCATCGGTAGGTAAGCTGCGGCGTGATACCAGTACTCGAATACCGCGCGCTCGCCCACCAGACGGTCGAGCATGGCGGGTGTGTAATTGGGGACACGGCTGCGCAGCACGTGATGGTGGGCGCGTTCCACCACCGAGATGGTGTCGATCTGCACGTAGCCGATGTGCTCAATAACACGCAGCACGGCGTTCTTGCCGCGGCCAAACGGCGCATTGCGGTGCAGGCCCTGCGCCGCCAGGCCGATGCGGCGCAGGCGAGACAGCGGCGCAACTGGTGTTGCTGGCGGTGTTGGCATTGGTCAGAATGCCGTGAATCCCCGGGCGTTCAGTGTATGAGAGCCGTTCGAAAAGTACATCACGCAGCGTGGCTGCTGGTTGTGGCCGTTCTGGCAGGCAGCGTGCATGCCATTGCACCGGAAGCCGAGTTCAGCGCTGGCGGCATGGTGGCCTCCCGCTCCAAGGTGGCGTCCGAGGTGGGTGCGGACATACTCGCCCGCGGCGGCAACGCGGTGGATGCGGCGGTGGCGGTTGGCTTTGCGTTGGCCGTGACCTATCCCTCGGCGGGCAACCTCGGTGGCGGCGGCTTCATGGTCATTCGTATGGCTGACGGCACGGTTGCCGCCAACGACCACCGAGAAAAAGCGCCGCTCGCCGCAACCCGCGACATGTATCTGGACGCCGACGGCAACGTGGTGCCGGAGCTGTCCACACACTCACACCTGGCGGTTGGTGTGCCCGGCTCCGTGGCCGGCCTGCTCGATGTGCTCGAAAAGTACGGCACGATGTCGCGTCGAGAGGTGATCGCCCCGGCGGAGCGGCTTGCGCGGCAAGGCTTCGAACTGGACCTGGATACCGCCCGCTCGTTCGAACGTCGCATGCCGGAGTTCGCCCGCTATGAGGCGAGCGCGGCGATATTCAGCAACAACGGCAGCCCCTTCGCGCGAGGCGACGTGTTTCGCCAGAAGGACCTCGGCCAGGCGCTTTCGAGGATTAAGCGCAGCGGCCGTGACGGCTTCTACAAAGGCCGCACCGCGGACCTGATCGTCGCCGAGATGGAACGCGGTGGTGGCCTCATCACCCATGAGGACCTGGCAGGGTACGAGAGCGTATGGCGGCAACCGGTGCTTGGCAGCTACCGCGGGCACGACATCATCAGCATGCCGCCGCCGTCATCTGGCGGGGTGCTGGTGGTACAGATGCTCAACATGCTCGAGGCTTACGATGTGGCAGCCATGGGCTACGGCAGTGCGCGCCTGGTGCATCACATGGTGGAAGCGGAGCGGCGCGCGTACGCTGACCGTGCCGAGCATCTGGGCGATCCGGACTTCTACGACGTACCGGTGGAGCGGTTGATCAACAAAGCCTACGCGCGGCAGCGGTTTGCCGATTTCAACCCACTGGCCGCAAGCAGCAGCGCAGACATCGCTCCAGGCAAAGCCGTGCCGCCGGAGAGCCCGGATACGACCCACGCCTCTGTGATCGACAAAGACGGCAACGCGGTTTCCTATACGACCACGCTCAATCTGTCCTACGGCTCGAAAATCGTTGCGGCCGGCACCGGCGTGCTGCTCAACAACGAAATGGACGACTTCTCCGCCAAACCCGACACGCCCAATTTCTACGGCCTGCTTGGCCGTGAGGCGAACGCCATCGCCCCCGGCAAACGCATGCTCAGCTCCATGACGCCCACCATTGTTGCGAAAGATGGCAAAGCGCTGCTGGTTACCGGTTCCCCGGGCGGCAGCACGATCATCACCACCACGTTGCAGGTGATTGTCAACGTCGTAGACCACGGTATGGATCTGTCGGATGCGGTCTCCAGCGCCCGCTTCCATCATCAGTGGCAGCCGGATCGCGTCATCGTGGAGCAACGTGGCTTCAGCCCGGACACCCGCCAGCGGCTCGAGGCACTTGGCCATACCAACATCGTCGAGATGCCTTTCGGGCGCGGCATTGGCGATGCGAACTCGGTGATGGCCGTGGAAGGTGGTTTCGCCGGCATGGCTGACCCGCGCAATGCCGGCGGCGCGGCGGGGCCGCGGTAGTGGAGCGCCGCTTCTGGCTCGAGCGCTGGGCGCGCAACCAGATCGGCTTTCACCAGGATCGCTACAACCCGAACCTCGTCAACCACTGGCCGTCGCTGACCGTGCCGGACAACGCGCCGGTGTTCGTACCGTTGTGCGGCAAATCCAAAGACATGCAGTGGCTTGCCGCACGCGGTCATCCGGTGCTTGGCATCGAGCTGTCCGATCTTGCGGTGGATGCGTACTTCGAAGAGGCTGGCGAGGAAGTAACGGTTCGGCAGGTGGATGCCCTGGCGCGCCACCAGGGATCCTCGGCAACTATCTACCAGGGCGACTTTTTCGATCTCACTGCCCCTCATCTCGCCGGTGTGCGTGCATGTTTCGACCGTGGCGCGCTGGTGGCGTTGCCGAAACCCATGCGCAGGCGCTATAGCGATCACCTGTTGCGTGTGCTGGAGGACGGAGTGCAGATCCTGTTGCTCACCATTGAATATGATCAGGCGCTGGTGGCAGGGCCGCCGCATTCGGTGTCGGAATCGGAGGTGCTGGAGCTTTACGGGGAACGTTGTGAAGTGGAGCGTCTATCGCGTAGCTCCACAGATTCCGTACCGCCTCACTTTCAACAGCAGGGCGTGCACCGGGTAGCTGAAACGGCCTACCGCTTGACCAAACTGCGATGAGGAGTGCATATGACGGAGCGTGAAGAAGAACAGTGGGGCATGGGGGCGCATCTGTCCACGTTGGCGGGGTTCCTGTTTCCGTTTGGAAACCTGTTGGCACCGTTCATCATCTGGCAGGTCAAAAAAGGCGAATCAGACTTCGTAGAGGATCAGGCCAAAGAGGCGCTCAACTTCCAGATCACCGTGCTCATCGCAGCGTTCGTTTGCGCACTGCTCGTGCTGCTGGTAATCGGCATCTTTCTCCTGCCGCTGCTGGGTCTGGTGAGCGTGGTGCTGACCATCCTTGCCGCTATCCAGGCAAACGAAGGTGTGCGTTACCGCTACCCCTTCACCATTCGGCTGATCAAGTAACAGATCTGCGGCCAAATCGGTAAAACTCAAGACCTTTGAAAATCCTTGTGCGCTCCCATGTATGGATCAGATTGATTGCCATACGACATGAGGAGATTTGCAATGAGCCTGGTTCGATACAGCCCCTTTGACGATCTGTTCCGCACCTTCGCTAGCGCTGGCGAGCCGCTTGGCCGGGACGAATGGGTGCCGCCGGTGGACATCGTCGAGACGGAACGCGCCTACGAGATCTTGCTTGAGGTCCCCGCGGTAGTCAAAGAAGCGATCAACGTATCACTCAAGGATGGTGTGCTGACGGTCAGCGGCGAACGCAGCCGCGAGAAGGCCGAAGGCGAGCGCCTGCATCGGGTGGAGCGCCAGTACGGCAAGTTCGCGCGCAGCTTCCGCCTGCCCGACAACATCGACGAGGAGGGCATCACTGCCCGTTGCGAAAACGGTGTGCTTCACCTGACCGTCGCCAAGCACGAGCGGGCGAAGCCACGGCAGATTGAGGTGCAGGTGCACTAGGCAGCCTCGGAATAATTCCGAAAGCTCAGATGCCGCTCCGGCGCGATGCGGTCGCGCCGGGGTGGTGGCTTTGCTAAGTTAGGCGGGTTGTCGCCAGCGTTCCCGCAGATGTCCGACCCCCAGCAATCTCTGCCCATCGAGGCACCGCCGAATCTGCGCGACAGAACACGAACCGTCATCTTTGAGGCCGACACGCCGGCCGGCAAGGCATTCGATGTAGCGCTGATCGTCTGCATCCTGGTAAGCGTGGTTGCGGTCATGCTGGACTCGGTTTCATGGATCCACACGCGATTCGGTGAGCTGCTCTATTTCGTGGAGTGGGGCTTCACGCTGCTCTTTACGCTGGAGTACGTGGTCC
Organism: Gammaproteobacteria bacterium; assembly: GCA_030432795.1. GTDB lineage: Bacteria > Pseudomonadota > Gammaproteobacteria > Pseudomonadales > Azotimanducaceae > SYFY01. The sequence goes on along the minus strand of JAUILW010000131.1, from coordinate 1,620 downwards.
GGCTATGGTGCATACGTCATACCTGGCTGTACGCTAGAAGCTTCTACGGCATCATCGACCTGCTCGGCATTCTGCCCACGTATCTGAGCCTCTTCGTGGCCGATGCGCAGTACATGCTGGTGATTCGTATCCTGCGGGTCCTGCGTGTGTTTCGCGTACTGCGCATGGTGCGTTATGTCGGCGAGGCGGAGATGCTCATGCACGCGTTGGTGGCCAGCCGACGCAAGATCACCGTATTCATTACCACGGTGATTACCCTCGTGGTGATTTTCGGCTCCTTCATGTACCTCATCGAAGGGGAGGAGCATGGCTTCACCAGCATTCCGCGGTCCATCTACTGGGCCGTAATCACCCTCACCACCGTCGGCTATGGCGACCTGGTACCGCAAACGCCGCTCGGGCAGGCACTGGCTACGGTTATCATGATCTTCGGTTACGGCATCATCGCCATACCAACGGGTATCGTCACGCTGGAACTGTCGGAGGCAAGCCGCCGCAGGGCTAACACCCGCGTGTGCTCGAACTGTTCCGCCGAAGGTCACTCCCGCGAGGCGACCTACTGCTGGCGCTGTGGTGAGCATCTGTTTCGCAAAACTGAATCCGCCGATCAGGAAGAAGGACAAGCATCATGAGTCTGAACACCTTTGCCACGAAAAAAACGCTGCAGGTTGGAGATCGACGCTACGTGTACTACAGCCTGCCGGAGGTCGAAAACCGCGGGCTGGGTACTGTAAGCCGGCTGCCGATGACCTTGAAAATTCTGCTCGAAAACCTCCTGCGATATGAGGATGGGGTGACCGTAAAGGAGGAGGACATTCGTGGCCTTGCCGGCTGGGCAGACAACCCGCCGGCGGCGGAAGAGATCGCCTTTCGTCCCGCCCGCGTGCTCATGCAGGACTTTACCGGCGTGCCGGGTGTCGCCGACCTTGCTGCCATGCGCAGCGCAGTAGTCGATGCCGGCCTCGACCCGCGCATCATCAACCCGCTGTCACCCGTGGATCTGGTCATCGATCACTCGGTGATGGTGGACGAGTTCGGCTCCGAGACGGCCTTCGAGGGCAATGTGGCGCTGGAGATGGAACGTAATGCCGAGCGCTACCGCTTCCTGCGCTGGGGTCAGCAGGCGTTCGATAACTTTCGCGTGGTGCCGCCGGGCACGGGTATATGCCACCAGGTGAACCTCGAATATCTGGCGCGAGTGGTGTGGACCCGAGACGATGACGGTCAGGCGGTCGCCTTTCCCGATACGCTGGTTGGCACCGACAGCCACACGACGATGATCAACGGCATCGGCGTGCTGGGTTGGGGGGTTGGCGGCATCGAAGCGGAAGCCGCCATGCTCGGCCAGCCGGTGTCGATGCTGATCCCCGAGGTGGTGGGGTTCGAGCTCACCGGGCGCACGCTGGAAGGTATCACCGCCACAGATCTGGTACTGCGGGTCGTGGAGATGCTTCGTGAGAAAGGCGTGGTCGGTAAGTTCGTGGAGTTCTACGGCGACGGCCTCGACCATCTGACGCTGGCGGACCGCGCCACCATCGCCAACATGGCGCCGGAGTACGGCGCCACCTGCGGCTTCTTTCCTGTGGACCAGGAGACGCTGAACTACCTGGCGCTGTCCAA
>JAUILW010000872.1 GCA_030432795.1 Gammaproteobacteria bacterium | reverse complement strand
TTCGACGGCTGGTACGAGCGCCCGAAACGCATCATCGAAGCGACGCAGGAAACCTTCGTGACAGCGCTCTATGACCGCAACCCGCTGAGTAACTGGGTTCGCGGCCGTATAGCGCTGATGGGTGACGCAGCGCACGCCATGCTCCCCTACCACGCACAGGGGGCTGTGCAGTCGCTGGAAGACGCATGGGTGCTGGCGCGAACGCTGCAAAGTTGCGAAGGCGACGTTCTCACTGCGCTCGACCGGTTCCAGCGTTTGCGCATCGATCGCGCCAACCTCATCGTTGCGCAGTCGCGCAATGCCGAGGGCTGGTACCACGTCGACACGCCGGAGGAGATCGCCGCCCGCAATGTGCGGTTTCAGCGCACCAATGAACGCCTGAAAGGCGGCGTGTCGCCGCAGCAGCACTGGCTTTACAGCTACGATGCCGACAGAGCGGCATTGGGCACAGACCACGAGTGGCAGGCGCTGCGGCCCTGGTCTTAGCTGCTCCCTGGCGCGTCACTGGACCACGACGCATTCCCTTCGTCAGCAGGAGTTCGGCTTTCCCCACCGCGCGCATACAATGGCCGCCCTATGAATACACGCACCCTGGCAGCCGATCAGCCCATCGGCGTCTTTGATTCCGGCATGGGCGGCTTGACCGTTCTGCGCGCTCTGCGGGCCGCAATGCCGCGTGAGCACTTCGTCTATCTGGGCGACACCGCCAGGCTGCCCTACGGCACGAAGACGGCAGCCACCGTTCAGCGTTATGCCTTGCAGGCCGCCGGACGGCTGGTGACGCTGGGGGTGAAAGCGATCGTCGTCGCCTGCAATACCGCATCAGCAACGGCGCTGCCTGCCGTGCAGGCGCAGTTTCCTGACGTGTCGGTATTCGGCGTAGTCGAGCCGGGTGCCGCGGCTGCCGCCGAGCACGGTGGCACGGTGGCCCTGCTGGCAACGGAAAGCACGGTGCGCGGCGGCGCCTACCAGCGCGCCCTCATGCGGCGCGGCGTACAAAAGGTGCAGGCCCGAGCGGCGCCGCTGCTTGTGGCGCTGGCGGAGGAACCCAGCGCCGCACCTCATATTCAGGCGGCGATCATCGGCGACTACCTGTCAGGCCTGATGCACAGCGCCGATACGTTGTTGCTCGGCTGCACCCACTTTCCGGTGTTCGTGCAGCAGATTGAACTGCAGCTTGCAGGGCGGGCGGTGGTGGTGGACTCGGCGACCACCACAGCAGCCGAGGTGGCCGCCAGCATCGTACCGCGCGCGCACGAAGATCGCGGCGAGATCACGCTCCTGGCAACGGACGGCGCTGAACGCTTCCGCCGGGTCGGCGCGCGCTTCCTCGGCGAGCCGATCCACCGGGTGGAACTGGTGGACGTCTGATGCGGCCGGCTCAGGGCTCGGTCTTGTCCCGGTACTCGCAGAGGTCTTCGATCACGCAGGAGCCGCACCGAGGCTTGCGCGCCACGCAGGTGTAGCGGCCGTGCAGGATGAGCCAGTG
>JAUILW010000871.1 GCA_030432795.1 Gammaproteobacteria bacterium | reverse complement strand
AGCGCAGCATCTGCGCGAAAAACCAGGCCCAGGCCTCGTCGGCCTGCGGGTCGGCGCCGAGTTCCTGCGTGACAAAGCGCAAGGCGCCGTCCCGGTTACCACGGCTCGCCAGTCCATAGGCGTGATTGAGAACTCCGGTCCGCTCGGCCAAGATGCTCGCCGTCTGCTGCGCTTCGCCCGGGGTTTCCGGTTCCGGTATATCGACCTCATTCACAAGGTCGTCGTCGAGCGCGATACGGCCGATGACCGCAAACAGCGCAAACAGGAGGTAGCCACCGAGAATCGCACGGGTACTGGTGCCCACCCCTGACAGCGGCATGCACAAGAGCGCAAGTGCAGTAAGCGTGAACACGGCGTAGAGATACGACAAACCGGTGGCTGAAATGTAACGCGCGATGGCCAGCGGGTTGATACTTTGCACGGCAGAGTGCGTTATCGCGAGCACACCCACGGAGCCCGGTAATGCAAACGCGAACAAGATGGCGACGGCCGCAGCAGGCGCCTCACCGAACCGCTGGCGAAGATAAGCACAGACCACTGCGGCGCCAACACCGAGCGCGAACGGCAGCAGCGGCCAGATGCTGGATAGCAACATGAACTGTTCCGCGGTGGGTGGCTCGATGCTGCGTCCGCGCGCACGGTCTTCGGTGACCTGCATCAGGAACCGCATGAGCCCGGGCAACAGGAAGAGCGCGAAGACCAGCGCCAGACCAAGGCCCGCAACGGGACTCAGCGAGCTGATGAGCGTCAGGGAAGCAAGCAACAAGAGAAATGCCACCAGCGTGAAGACAACCGGCAGCGACCGCGCCGGCAGCGTCAGTTCGCGCAGGAACTCAGCGGGGCTCATGGTCGCCGTTACCCTCTGGCGGCACGGGATCGTAGCCGGAGCCACCCCAGGGATGACAGCGCGCGATACGCTTCACGGCCAGCGCGCTACCGCGAAACGCACCGTACTGGCGCAAGGCGGTCACGGCGTACTCGGAGCAACTCGGTTGAAAACGGCAATTGGCGCCCAACCACGGCGAAATCGCATAGCGATAAATTTGCACGAGCAAGAGCAGCGGCCAGGCTAATAGACGGCCCAGCCAGCGCATCAACCTGCTTCCACTGCCTCAGCCGCAAATCGCCGTATGGCTTGCAGCATCGAATGCAGACCGGTGCTGCGCGTAGCGCTGAGATGGTTTTCGAGCTTGAGTGCCGCCACAAAATCCGGCGGTGTGTCGAGAATATCCTGCGGCTTCTTGCCGCTGTAAATGCGCAACAGCATTGCGATCAGGCCCGAGACGATCGCCGCATCACTGATCGCCTGAAACTCAAGGCGATCGCCGTGTTGCTCGGCGACAAACCAGACCTGAGACTGGCAACCGCGGATCCTGTTTTCCTCGGTGCGCAGCTCTTCAGGAAACTCGGGCAGTCGCCGGCCCAGGTCGATCAGGTACTGGTAGCGATCCATCCAGTCATCGAAAAACTGGAACTCCTCGATCATCTCC
>JAUILW010000870.1 GCA_030432795.1 Gammaproteobacteria bacterium | reverse complement strand
AACGCATTGTCGTGGTTTCAATCCACCGAGGTCGTCATCGAGGCGACGGTCAGCGCCGTGTGCCTGTACCTGTTCATCGTGCACATCTTCACGCATGCGCGGCCGTTCGTGACGCCGGCGATGTTCCGCGATCGAAACTTCACGGCCGCGAGCATCATCGGCTTCGCCGTGGGCTTCAACATGATGGCAACCATGGCGCTGCTGCCACCGATGCTGCAGCATGTGCTTGGCTACCCGGTGCTACTCATCGGCTGGGTGCTGGCGCCCCGCGGTGTCGGCACCATGCTCTCCATGCTGCTCGTCGGTCGTATGGTGAACCGTGTAGATGCCCGGCTGTTGATCTTCATCGGCCTGCTCATCAGCGCTGCTGCTCTTGGGGTGATGACCACGTTCGACCGCTACGTGTCGGTGGAACTTCTGGTGTACAGCGGTCTGTTGCAGGGCATTGGTATAGGCTTCATGTTCGTGCCTTTGAGCTCGGTGGCGTTCGTTACTCTGTCGCCGCAGTATCGCAACGAAGCCGCAGGCATCTACAGCCTTGCACGCAACATCGGCAGCAGTATCGGCATATCCGTGCTCATGGGGTCCCTGGCGGTGTTCCATCGCACCAACCGCGAGCAGCTGGTTGGTCACATAACGCCCTTTACGGACATTCTGCGTTACGACGAATATGCATACCTGACGGAGATTGGCGGCGAGCGTGGCTATGCGGTGCTCGACCTCATGGTGCAGCAGGAAGCGTTGATGCTGGCTTACATCGGTGACTTTCGCACCATGACGCTGGTGACGCTGACCTGTATACCGCTGCTGGCGCTGCTCAAGTCGAACGTGGCACGACCCGTGCCCGCATAGGGAGGAGGTGGAATGGAAGTGGATTGCCTGGTGGTGGGCAGCGGGGCTGCTGCCATGACCGCGGCGCTGCGCGCCCATGCGGGTGGGATGCGCACGCTGGTTGTAGAGAAGACCGATCGCTACGGAGGTACCACAGCGCTTTCAGGTGGTGTGGTGTGGGTGCCTAACAATCATCTGCTGGACGCTCAGCAGGATAGCGACAGCGCTGAAGACGCGTTGACCTATCTGCGCGCTTGCGTGGGCAATCGGGTATCGGAGGAGCGTTTGCGGGCGTTCGTCGATACTGCACCACGCATGCTGCGTTTTCTCAGTGATAACGGTCATGTGTCGTTCGATACGTTTGTAGGCTTTCCCGATTACTTTGCCGAGCTGCCTGGCGGCAAGACGGCGAACCGCTCGGTGGAGCCGCAGGTGTTGGACGGCAGCCGCCTCGGCGCGCTCCTGGCAAGCCAGCGCAGCCGCACGCGACCGGTAGCTCCGGGCGGGCTGGTGGGAACGATGGCGGAGATGCGCGCCCTGGCAGAGGTGCGGGCGCGGCCGCTGACGGCGCTCAAGGCGTGGCGCGTGGTACCTCGAAGCCTGTGGGCACGCATGTTGGGCAGGCCGCTGCTGTCCAGCGGGCAGGCGCTGGTCGGCTGG
>JAUILW010000869.1 GCA_030432795.1 Gammaproteobacteria bacterium | reverse complement strand
AGGAGCAGATCGGGGCTGGGGTACCAGAAGTAGTCTATGCGCGGCAGGCTGCTGTACAGCCAGATGAGATATCCCAGCGCTAAAAGCGCGATGACCGAATACAGGCCCTGAAAGGCTCCCTCGCCGAGGGCGCCCGCGATCTGCGCGCGCAACGGCGTGCTCGACAGGCCAAAGTGGGTAAGCAACAGCACCGCGCCGGCGAAGGCCATCTCTATCATCCAAGAAACTCGCTCGATCAGTCGCTTTCAGATTACCACCGAACGGTGCCAAACTGACCGACAGAACTGAGAAGGAGGATATCCATGACCGGCAGGCTCGAAGGCAAGGTGGCGCTCATCACTGGCGCCGCGCGGGGGTTGGGCAAAGCCATCGCGGAGAAGTTTGTGGCCGAAGGCGCGCAAGTCATCATCAACGATCTGCATGCCGCACCCGCCGCAGACACGGCGGGCCTCCTGGGCGGCCGCGGCATCGGCGCCGACGTGTCGGATCCTGCCTCTGTACGCGCCATGTTCGAGCGGGTGGGTGAACTCACCGACCGCCTGGACATCCTCGTGAACAACGCCGGCATCAGCGGCCTGGAAGGTGACAACACCGCCCGCGACCGCGTCGCGCAGATGGTGGCGCGAGCGGAGCAAGCCGTGGTGGGCGAGGTGCTGCCGGACAACAGCACCATGGAACTGGCAGACGACGACTGGCTCAAGCAGATCGGCGTGCATCTCAACGGCACGTTCTTCTGCTCACGGGAGGCGTTGAAGTTCATGACCCGACAGGGTTGCGGGACCATCATCAACATGGGCAGTGTCATGGGCACTTTCGGACGCCCCGGCAACACACCGTACTGCGCCGCCAAAGCGGGCATTCTCGGCTTCACCCGGGCGCTGGCCCACGAGGTGGCAAACCAGAACATCCGCGTCAACGCCATCGCCCCAGGCTGGATCCACACAGACATGACCGACCCGCTGGAACCGCTGCACCCGCTGCTGCGCGCGCAGACCCCACAGGGTCGGCTTGGCGAGCCCGACGACATTGCCTGGGCGGCGGTGTACCTCGCCTCAGAGGAGGCGAAGTTCGTCACCGGCCAAACGCTATCGCCCAACGGCGGCTGGTACATGTCACAGTGAGCGGCCAGTCCCTGGACTTCATAGACGCGGGCCGAAGCGTCGACTGGGGTCGCACGTCAGAAGATTACGACCGCTTTCGGCCGGGCCCGCCGGACAGCTTCTACCGCAGGCTCAACGCTCACGATGTCGGTTTGGCCGGACAGCGTATCGCAGACCTGGGCACCGGCACGGGCCTCCTCGCCCGTCGATTCGCCACCGATGGCGCAACGGTCAGCGGTTTCGACATCGCCGAAGGACAGATACAGATGGCGCGCGCCGCGGCCGAACGCGAGGGCCTCGACATACGTTTCGAGGTCGCACCCTCACACGCCATTCCAGCAGCAGATGGGAGCTTCGATGCAGCGACAGCCAACCAGTGCTGGCTGTACTTCAAGCAG
>JAUILW010000868.1 GCA_030432795.1 Gammaproteobacteria bacterium | reverse complement strand
CGCAGCGAATCGCCCCTTGCGCTCAACATCACGCCGGAAGCGCCTGCCATGACCGTTACTCACACGGTGTCCGCAGGGCCGGTAAGTCAGGGCAACGGCACCTACACCCTGACCTACACCACCACCATCGCCAACACCGGCGATGTGGGCCTGGACAACATTACGCTCGTCAACGACCTGGATACCACGTTCGGCGCCGGCAACTACACCGTTACCGCTGTACGTGTGACGTCCACGAACACCACGCTTGCACCCGACGTGTCATTCACTGGCGCGGCTGGCACGCAGGCGCTGCTCAGCCCCGGTGCAAGTACGCTCCCCGTGGGCGATACGGGATCGATCGAGATCGATGTGTCCGTAACACCCGGCGCCAACCTTGGCCCCTTCGCCAACAGCACTACGGGAACTGCCGCTTCCGATCGCAGCGGCGCTGCAGTAAACGACAACGACAGCGTCAATACATCCTTCACCGAGCAGCCGGAAATCGGCACGGCGCTTGCGATCGTCGGCACGCCGACCAACAACGGCGACGGCACCTTCACCGTGGTCTACCGCGTGACGGTGGAGAACTCCGGTGACGTACCGCTGTCATCACTGCAGGTGACGGACGACCTGGCGACCACGTTCGCCGCTGCCACCAGCTTCACAGTGGACACCGTCACCAGTGCAGACTTCTCCGTGGATGGCACCTTCGACGGTACCGGCAATCAGAACCTGCTGGACGGCACGGACACGCTGGCAGCAGGCGGCAGCGGAACCATCGACATCACCGTTACCGTGACTCCCGGCGCGAACCTCGGCCCCTACGCAAATCAGGTCACTGGCACCGGTACCTCGCCGGCAACCACGGTGGTCAACGATACGTCCACGGTCGGTTTCGTACCCGATGCAAACGGCAACGGTAATCCGGGTGACGACAACACCCCCACAAACGTCACCTTCGGCCAAAGCCCTGAGATCGGGCTGGCACTGCAGGTTACCGATGGGCCAAACAACAACGGTGACGGTTCCTACACGCTGACTTACCGGTTTCTGGTGGAAAACACCGGAGACACTACGCTCAACGCCGTGCAGATCATCGATGACCTGGACGCCACGTTCCAGGGCGCACCCGTCACTGTCGATGCCATCACCAGCCCAACACTCACCGTCAATCCGGGTTTCAACGGCAACGCCGATCAGAACCTGCTCGACGGCACTGACAGCCTGGCGGCAGGCGCGTCAGCCACCGTGGATGTCGTGGTGACCGTTGCTCCGGGGGTGCTCACCGGACCGTTCAACAACTCCGCATCGACCAATGGAACATCGCCCGCGAGCACGTTGGTCAGTGACCTATCTGACAACGCCGCGGTGGTGGATCAGAACGGCAATGGCGACCCAACGGACGACAGTGACCCGACACCTGTGGTGGTGTCGAGCGATGCGCAGATCGGCCTCGCCAAGCAGGCCACCGCAGGCACGCCGAACTTCGATGGCACGTTCACCACTACTGTCACGCT
>JAUILW010000867.1 GCA_030432795.1 Gammaproteobacteria bacterium | reverse complement strand
TTCGACTCACATTTGATGCATCACAGTTCTCCGCCGGCGCACCTGTGGAGTATCAGCTCAAGGGGCGGGAGATCGATACGCTGCGCGAAGCGGCGGAAGAGATGAAGGCACAGCTCTCCCGCTACACAGGCGTGTACGACATCTCCGACTCCTTCCGGTCCGGCAAACAGGAGATCCAACTCAGCCTGCTGCCGGAAGCGCGCAACCTCGGGCTTACGCTGCAGGATCTGGCAAGCCAGGTGCGCAGCGCCTTCTACGGCGCCGAAGCGCAACGTGTGCAGCGCGGGCAGGACGACGTACGCGTGATGGTGCGCTTTCCTGAAGACGAGCGGCGTTCCATCGGCAACCTGGAAGACATGTACATCCGCACCCCGGATGGCACCGAGGTTCCTTTTTACAGCGTCGCCCGTTTTGAAGTGAATCGCGGCTATTCGAGCATCCAGCGCATTGACGGCCAGCGCACGGTGACCGTATCCGCCGAAGTGGACCGCGGTCTCGTCACGCCGGAGGAAGTCGGGGCAAGCATCCGCCAGGAGCTGGTACCTGACCTGCGCGCGAAATTCCCCACGGTGGAGATCAACCTGGGCGGCGAGCAGGAAGAACGCCTGAAGGCCGTCAGCGGCCTCGCCATAGGTAGTGGCTTCGCCCTGATCCTCATCTATGGCCTGCTCGCCATACCGCTGCGCAGCTATCTGCAGCCACTGGTGATCATGAGCGTCATCCCGTTCGGTGCGGTGGGCGCCATCGTCGGCCACTTCGTGCTCAATGTGCAGCTCATGTTTTTCTCCGCACTCGGCATCGTCGCCCTATCGGGCGTGGTGGTGAACGCCTCGCTCGTGCTGGTGGACTACGCCAATCGGCAACGAAAGGAAGGGCTCAACCCACTGGAGGCCATCATCAACGCCACAAAGGTGCGCTTCCGCCCAATCATCCTCACCTCGGTGACGACCTTCGTCGGCCTGATACCGCTGATGTCCACCAGCACGCCTGCTACGGCGCCGTTTCTGCCCATGGCAGTGTCGCTGGCGTGGGGCGTTCTCTTTGCCACATTCATCACGCTGCTGCTGGTGCCCTGCCTGTATCTCATCGTCGAGGACGTAGTGCACTTCGGGGCGCGCGTGAAAGCAATGGCAGGCGGTAAATCAGCGCCTGAGCCGAGCTTTTAAGGGAGCGTATCCAGCGCGTACCAGCGGCACGGCAAACAACGCAAGTGCCAGCACCGACAGAACCGCCGTCGACGGCCGCGTCCACAGAAAGTGCCAGCCGCCGTCGTAGAGCAAAAGGCTGCGTTGCAGGTTTTCTTCCAGATAACCGCCGACAATAAAACCAAGCAGTAGTGGCGCCAACGGGAAGCCAGCAAGGCGCAACACCACAGCAGCGGCCGTCACCAGGGCCATGATGATCATGTCCACCGGGTTGAACGACACGAGGTAGACGCCGAGCAGGCTGAACAGCACCACCAGCGGAAACAGCACGCGTCGTTGCAGGCGCAGCGCCCG
>JAUILW010000866.1 GCA_030432795.1 Gammaproteobacteria bacterium | reverse complement strand
CTGGATGCAGCCTACGCCGAGCAGCGCATGCGCAACGAGCCCATCGTCGAGATGACGCAGGTCAAGGGCACGTCAGACACCCATCCCCTGCTCTCGCCGAACGATGAGTGGGCAGACTTCGAGATTTTCGGCGACTCACCGCCCATCTACGAGGCACTGGGCGACGGTAATCCCATCGAGATCTCCCTGAACGGCTCCTACGTACGCGATGCCCTCCTCACCGGCCTGCAGCTCGAAGCCGAGCAGGGCTTCAATCCCTACCGTTTCGGCCTCATCGGCTCGAGCGACACGCACAACGCCGGCGCGCCCTACGAGGAGCCGCACTTCTACTCCAAGACCGGCGTGAACGACGGGCTGCCGCAACGTCGCGGTTCGGTACCGCCGAAGGGCGTGGACGACTGGGAATCCTACGCCGCGTTGCCGGCGGACGAGAAGCCGGCACCGTACCTCGGCGAGTGGGGCGCATCCGGCTTTGCCGGTGTGTGGGCGGAAGACAACACCCGGGAGTCGATCTATGCGGCGTTTCGCCGCAAAGAAACCTTCGCCACCAGCGGCACGCGGATACGCGTGCGGTTCTTTGCAGGCTACGGGCTCGACGCGATCGACGGCAACGCCCAGGACGCCACCACCCGCTACTACGAAGCCGGCGTACCCATGGGCGCGGATCTCATCGCCGCGAAAAAAGGCGCGCCCACGTTCGTGGCCTGGGCCACCCGCGATCCGGGCAGCGCATGGCTGCAGCGCCTGCAGATCGTCAAAGGCTGGATCGAAGACGGTGAGACCCACGAGCAGGTGTACGACGTCGCCTGTTCAGACGGCGGCCTGCCGGATCCCGCCACACACCGCTGCCCGGCGAACGATGCCTCGGTGGACCTGACCACCTGTGCGTTCGATTTCACCAAGGGTGCAGCGGAGCTGCGCAGCACCTGGCAAGACCCGGACTTCGACGGAGAACAACGCGCTTTCTACTATGTGCGGGTGCTGGAGAATCCCACCTGCCGCTGGTCCACGTGGGATGCGCTGCGTGCCGGCATCGCACCGAATCCGGAAATGCCGGTCACCATTCAGGAGCGTGCCTGGTCATCGCCCATCTGGGTTGTGCCCGCTTCCTGACATCTGCGCACCGCAGGACAATAAAAAAGGGGCGCTCGGCGCCCCTGCATCTCCCAACACGCGCCAGAGTACGGTAACGTAGCCGTGCTGATTACGTCTGGCTTTAGGGGAGTGCATGAAATACGAATCACCAAAATCCACCAAGGAAGCCGCTGAGCTCCTGGCCAACGCCAAGGGCACAGCCAAGGTGCTGGCCGGTGGAACGGACCTGCTGGTGCAGATGAAGTCGGGGCTCGTCGAGCCGGATCTCGTCGTCGACATCAAAGGCATCAAGGCAACACGCGAGATCAAGAAAACCGACAGCGGCTTCAAGGTAGGCGCTGCGGTATCCGGCGCCGAGCTGCGCGATCACAAGGCGCTGAACAAGGAGTGGCCTGGGGTGGTGG
>JAUILW010000865.1 GCA_030432795.1 Gammaproteobacteria bacterium | reverse complement strand
TGGGTGAAGACAATGCTGGCCAGTATGGCGTCTCGATCAGCGGCGGCTCGGATCGCGTGCGCGGACACCTCGGTGTGGTGCAGCGGCAAACCCGTTTCGATCTGTCGCAGGACGATTCGTTGTCTGGCCCGGAAGATGATACCGACCGCAACCAGACCTGGTCTGGACGCGTGCACATTCAGGCCACAGAGCATCTGACGATTGCCTTGAACGGGCGACGCACCGATCGCGAGGTCGAGAGCGACGGCTTCGACTTTTCCGGCGGCGCGCTGCAGGGGTTGCCGGTAGACGATGACAGCGAAAGCGACACCGAGGACCGTTCGTACGGTGCGAGTGCTACGCTCGAGCTTGCGGAAGGCCGGTCGGTCAGCGTGCTGCGCGTGCAGCGCACCGAAAGTCTTCTGGATGGAGGTAGCTTTGGCAACGAAGCACAACGGCGGCAGATCAACCTGCAATCCAGCCTGCAGTGGCCCGTGCATGGACACGCCCGTCATCAGACGACGGTCTTTGTCGAAGACGAGCAGGAATCCTACGAGCATCTCTACCCATTCGACCCTTCGCAGTTCGCCACCCAGCGTCGCGACCTGAGGGGCTATGGCATCGAACACCGAGCATCCTGGGCGGACCGACTGCACGTGGGCCTGGCGGTGCGACGTGATGACAACGAAGGCTTTGATGACGCAACGACCTACGCTGCGAGCATCGCTGCCTACCTTTCGGAAATGGTACGGGTGCACTCGAGCATCGGAACCGGGGTGACCAACCCCACGTTCTTTGAGCAGTTCGGTTTTGTTCCGGGCCAGTTCGCGGGCAACCCGAACCTGCAACCGGAGACCTCCAAGGGCTGGGATGCGGGTGTGGAGGTTTCCCTCCTCGAGTCAGCGCTGTCTTTCGATGTGACCTACTTCCAGGCCGATCTCGAAGATGAGATACGCGATGTGTTTCCGAGCGTCGTCAACACCCAGGGGCGAAGCGAGCGCAACGGTGTGGAAGTGCAACTGCGCTACGAACCCGCGCCTGGAACGACGGTGCGGGCCTCCTACACCTACACCGACGCGGATGAACCCGAAGGCGGCGAAGTGCAGCGGCCGGCACACACGGCCAGTGTGTTTGCCGCGACGGCTGCTTTGGATGGTCGTTTGCGATTCAGTGGCGGCGTCGCCTACACCGGCGCGCAGCTCGACACCGACTTCCGCCGATTCTTCGCCAATGGTTTCACTGCCGAGCGCACGCGTGTGGAGCCATTCGTGCTCGCCAACGTCATGGTACGTTGGCTGCCGAGGCCGGAGATGGAATTCTATCTCCGGCTGGAGAACGCCTTCGATGAGGAGTACGAAGAGCGCATCGGCTATGCGACGCCGGGCAGGAAAGCCTACGTTGGTTTGCGGTACCGGTTTGGCAGCTGACTGACGGGGCGCGGTGTCACAGGTACTCGTGCTTGCCGAGCTCTTGCAGCACTGTGGCAAGGACGCGTTCCGGCTGCAGGTTGCGATCTGCGCA
>JAUILW010000130.1 GCA_030432795.1 Gammaproteobacteria bacterium | reverse complement strand
GCGCCCTTCGCGTGGCCGAAAAACTCGCTTTCCATCAGCTCGTTAGGTATGGCGCCGCAGTTGACCGGCACGAATGGTCCGCTGTGTCGTGGCCCTTGTTCGTGGATCAGCCGTGCGGCGACTTCCTTGCCTGACCCCGATTCGCCGCTGATGTAGATAGGCGCCTGGCTTCGGGCGAGCTTGGCAATCTGCGCTCGCAGCGCTTCGAGCTCGTTGGAACTTCCGATGAGCTGCGTTGCGCCGGCGCGCTCCTCCTTCGGAGCAGGTTCGAGCTTCAGGGCGGTTTCGACCAGGTTGCGCAGTTGGTCCAGGTCCACAGGCTTCTGCACGTAATCGAACGCACCGGATTTCAATGCCTCAATTGCGCTATCCATGCTGCCGTGGGCGGTGATCATCGCCACCGGGGTGGCCGGGAAGCGTTCGTTGATCAGGGCGACGATCTCGAGACCGTTACCATCGGGCAGGTTCATGTCCGTCAGGCACAGGTCGAAGGCATGGTCCTTCAGAAGCAATTTCGCTTCGGCAACATTCTCCGCTGCCTGGGTGGCCAGATTCATGCGGCCCAGCGTGATCTCGAGCAGTTCTCGAATGTCCGGCTCATCGTCAATGATGAGTACGGTACGGGTCTGGTTGTTCATGCGCTGATCCGGTCTGGGTGGGCGAAAAGAATGCGAAAACAAGCGCCGCCGTGTTTCGCGGGCAGATAGGACAGGCGCGCAAGGTTAGCCTCGCAGAGTTCGCGAGACAGATACAGGCCGAGACCCGTGCCCCTTGCCTTGGTCGTGTGAAACGGCTGGAACAGTTTGTTCTGCTTATCAGGCGGCACGCCAGGACCGTTGTCGGAGACATTGATGTAGGGGCGCTCGGTCTGTTCGTCGATGCCGCCCTCGATATGCACTTCCACAGGCTTGCCGCCGCTTTGGCCGTGGGTCAAGGCGTTGCTCACCAGGTTGGTGAGTACCTGGTTGAGCTGGCGTGGGTCCACGCGTACCTCGGCAGACATAGGGGTCACCGCGGTGACGATACGGGCGCTCGGCTCGGTTTCGAGGTACTGATCCACGAAGCTGTCCACGAGCCGGCCCAGCTGCACCCTTTCCGGGTTTGGCGGGTTTCTGCGGGACATCTCCAGCACATTCTCCACCACCTGATTCATGCGTTTGGTGTGGTTGTGGATGATATCCGTGAGGCGTTCGTCGCCGCGATCGAGATTGCGTGACTCCTGCAGGAGTTGTGCTGCGTGGCTGATCGCAGCCAGGGGGTTGCGTATCTCGTGGGCAATGCTGGCGCTCAGACGGCCGAGTTCCGCGAGTTTGAGCTGCTGCACCTGACTCTGCAGCTCACCGGCGTCCTCGATGAATATGGTCACGTCGCTGGTTGGATCATCCGGCCGCACCGGCGCGAAATTCACCCGGATCTCCGGCCCGGAAGGGTGCGCCTGAAAGGGTGGAATGCGAAAAGCACGGTCCTGACGCCACTGATCGAGTGCGCGCTGGAGAGGTTGTGGAAGGCGCTCGCGCCCTTCCGCCCGGCCCAGAAAACCGCCTGCTGCGTGATTCTGCATGCGCACCCGGTCCTGGTTGTCCACCACCACGATGCCCGTCTGCATGCGTTGAATGATCTGCTTGTTGATGCGCTCCAGATCCTCGACTTCCGCGGCATGGGTCAACGCTTTCATTTCGTTTTCGCGCAGGCGCGACGACAGGTTTTGTACCAGCAGGGCGAAGGCGAAGAGCAGTAGACCCAGCACACCTGCTTCGAAGAAATTTGGTGCCGCTACGCTGCCTTGCAACGCCAGATGCAACTCCTGATAGAGCACTGCGATGGATGCGATTGCGGCGACGAAGGTACTCCAGCGGTCCTGCACGACGATGGCACCCGCCGTAACGGTGACAAGCATGAAGGCGTCCAGGCCACTGGCAACGCCGCCGGACTGGTACATCATCAGAGCAAGCCAGATGACGTCGGCGCATACGAGCACGACGATGACGGTCTGGCGCCGGCTTTCGTCCACCGGCAGCAACGACATGGAGAGCGTGAGGCCTACGTTGAACACCGTGTAGCCGAGCGCCGTCCAGAAGAACAACTGCGGTGCCAGCGAACCCACATCGGTGGGCAGCCAGGTCTGAGAGAACAGCACGAGCAGCAGCAGGCCGACCAGCACGCGGTAGTAGTTGTAGACCTTGAGAAGGGAGAAGGTCAGCGCCTGGCGCCTGCGCTGGATCTCGGCGGCTACCTCGGCGCGGCTGACGGCGCTTGGGGTCATTCCACGAAGGGCAGCCAGCTAAACCAACCTTTCTTTTTCTTCTCGTTCGTCGCTTCGTGCTCCACCGGTGCAGAACCATCCGCCACGGCAGGGCGCGCTACGGGCACATAACCTTCAGGATGTCGCAGGGTCAAAGGCGGTGGTACGTCGGGGCGGTCGAGCAGACCCAGCGTCACGAGGTTGGTCCAGGAACGGTCGCGGTTGCGTACCCGCTCTGCCAGCACCAGCTCGCCATCGCCATTGAAGGCGGGATAGGAGGGGTAGTTGGCGGCGAGGACGCGCAACGAGTCGTTGGCTGTATCTTCCAGGCCCAGCCTCCAGGCGCATTCCGCCATCACGGCGAGCGCATCCGGTACAGCAGTGCTCTGGGAGAAGTTGTCCAGCACATAGCGAGCGCGGTTGTTGGCGGCCATGTAGGCGCCGCGGCGCATGTAGTAGTCGGCCACGTGCAGCTCAGACTGTGCAAGCACGTTGCGTAGATGCACCATACGCTGCTTCGAGTCCGGTACGTACTGGGAGCTGGGATAGCGGGCCAGCAGCTGGGCGAATTCCGCGTAGGCCTCGCGAACCGAACTCATATCCCGCTTGGAAGGGTCGGTGGTGACGAAACGGTCGAACAGATTGGCGCTTTTGTTGTACGACGCCAGGCCTTTCAGATAGTAGGCATAGTCGACGTTGTCGTGGTTGGGGTGCAGCCGGATGAAGCGGTCCGCGGCGTTGCGGGCGGCGTCGTGGTCTAAGGACATGTGGCGTGCGTAGATCAGCTCCAACTGGGCCTGTTCGGCGTAGCGGCCGAACGGAAACCGGGCTTCGAGATGCTCCAGGTGGCTGATTGCCGTCGTATAGTTACCGCTGCGCAGGTAGCGCTGCGAGGTCCGGTAGAGCTCCTGCTCCGACGATTCGGGGTCTTCCACGCCCTCGTCGTCGTCGCCGCCGAACGGCCACAACGCGCATCCGGAAACGAGGAAAGAAACCATTAGCGCCGCGAAAAGCGGCTTGCAGCAAGAGATCCAGCGTTGCTGTTCAGGCATGGGTACGGCGCCGTCCAGACGAAAAGATGAGCAATTCTAGCAAAAGCACCTCCGTGTGGCGCAGGGTCGTCGTTCCGCCCGAAATGGCGGGATTTCGGGCAGACCAGGCAGCGGCTGAGCTGATTTCGGATTTTTCCCGGGCGCAGCTCAGCCGCTGGCTGAAAGATGGCGCGCTGCGGGTCGATGGCGCCTCAGTGGCACCTAAGCTGCGGCTGCGTGGCGGTGAATCGCTGGAGCTCCAGGCGGATCTGCTGGCGACTGAGCGTTGGCATGAAGCGCAAGCCCTGCCGCTGGATGTACTGCATGAGGACGAACATGTGCTGGTGCTCAATAAGGCCGCCGGTATGACGGTCCATCCCGGCGCAGGCAACCCGGACGGTACACTGGTCAATGCCCTGCTGGCCTACCGGTCGGACCTGGCGGCGCTCCCCCGGGCCGGCATCGTGCACCGCCTGGACAAGGACACCAGTGGCGTCATGGTTGTGGCTGCAAGCCCTAAAGCGCATCTGGCGCTGGTGGAGGCCCTTGCACTTCGCACAATCGGCCGCCGTTACGTTGCCTTTGTGGAAGGGCGTATGACCGCCGGCATGGAGATTGATGCACCCATCGGCCGCCATCCGCACCAGCGCACCCGTCAGGCGGTGCGCGAGGATGGCAAACCGGCACAGACCTCCGTGCGTGTGCAGAGCAGGTTTGCGGCGCACACCCGCATTGAGGCCCGGCTGCATACCGGCCGCACCCATCAGATTCGCGTGCACCTCGCGAGCCGCGGCTATCCCCTGGTGGGCGATCGCCTGTACGGCGCACGCGGCAGGTTGCCGCCCGGCGCCAACGAGGCGCTGGCGACGCTGCTGCGCGGCTTCCCGCGCCAGGCGCTGCATGCGTTCGAACTGCGCTTCGAACATCCGCAAAGTGGTCGGGAGCTTACGTTCACAGCCCCCTTGCCGGAAGATCTCGAAGTGCTGGATGCCGCACTGAGCGACTTTGGTGCTTGACAGCCGCTTTCCTCGGCGTAACCTTGCCGGCCGTTTGAACTCCAGGCCAAAGAGCAACGCCGTGAACCGTTACTCGACGAACCAAACCACAAACCTCGATACGCACCGCGCCACCATGGCAGCGGCCCGTGTGCGTGGTCTTGTGGTCATTCTGGTGCCGTCGGGCAGGGGTGTGATGTGGTGAGGCTCAGTTAGCCGCCGACGATCGAAAAGCCCCGAAGCGACCCTTCGGGGCTTTTTTCGTTTCGGGCGGGAGAAAACTGGTGATAAGCAACGAGAACAGGCAATGGCGCAACAACGTCCGGCTGGTGCTGGGGATGAGCTGCATGCGCGTGTTCCTGGTGATCATGCCCATTGTGGTGCCGTTCTTTCAGAGTAAGGGCCTCGATATGCAGGACGTCTTCCTCCTGCAGGCGGCCTTCATGGCGCTGGTGCTGGTACTCGAGGTGCCCAGCGGCTATGTGGCGGATGTTTGGGGGCGGCGCGGTGCGCTGCTGGCTGGATGCGTGGCATCCGGCGTGGGCCACACGGTGCTGCTGTTCGCCGATGGTTTCTGGGATCTCTTTGTTTTCGAAGCCGGTATGGCGGTTGCCCGCAGCCTCATCTCTGGCGCTGACCTGGCGGTTGCCTACGAGTCGTCGCGGTTGGCCGGCGATGAAGCCGAAGGCAGTGCGGTGGGACGGTTGTTTGCCTGGCAGACGGTGGCTGAGGCCGTGGCGGCTGTCCTGTGCAGTATCGTGCTCGTGTTCGGCGACATGGTGCATGTCGTGCTGCTGCAGGTGTTCGCAGGCTGGTTGCCGTTGATGCTGGTACTGCGAATAGTCGAACCGCCGCGAGAGGTGCTCGAGGCGAGTCATCACGCGGAGAACTTTCGTCGCGTTTTCACCCACCTGTGGCAGGGAGGTACCGTCCTGCGCCTGACCGTGCTGGTTTGGTGCGTGTGGGGGCTCACCACCTATTACGCGGTGTGGTTGCTGCAGACGGTGTGGCAGAACCAGCAGTTGGCGCTGGTGCACTTCGGCTATCTCTGGGGTGGCTACTGGCTGGTGGCGGCTGCCGCCGGTCGCTGGGCGTCGGGGCTCGAGCGCAGGTTGGGAGCGCCGGCCCTGCTGGTGTTCTGCGGTGCTGCACCGGTGTTGGGGTATCTCGGCCTCGCGTGCCCCGATGCGCTCACCAGCGTGGTTGGCGGTATGCTCTTCTTCGCTGCACGCGGGCTGGGTGTGGTGCTGCTGCAGCAGGCGTTCAACGCACGAGTGCCCGATGCGTTCAGGGCTACCGCCAACTCGCTGCTGGGGTTTGGTTTCAGCATCGCCGCTGCCATTACAGGGCCCCTTGCCGGTGCCATGGTGGATGCCTGGCCGCTGAGCCATGCGCTCGCGGCACTGGCTGTGTTTTCCGCATTGGTATGCGGGTGTCTCGTGACGCCGTTGGTACTTGCCGTGCGACGTGCTGCACGCCGTGCTCCCGCCTGACGGGGGAGCACGGCTACCCCATAATATGATGCTCGTACCGGTGCATTGCCGGTGAAGGATCACGCCGGACAAGGACATCTCATGGCGGAACAGTTCGACAGCCTTTCAGACGAACTCATCGACTTCATTCATGCTCAGCGGATGTTCTTCGTCGGCACTGCCGCGGCGGACGGACGGGTGAACGTTTCGCCGAAAGGCATGGAGAGCCTGCGGGTAACGGGCGCAAACGAGATTCTCTGGCTAAACCTTACCGGTAGCGGCAACGAGACGGCGGCGCACCTGCAGCAGGTGAACCGCATGACGCTGATGTGGTGTGCTTTCGAAGGCCCGCCGCGCATCCTCCGGGCCTACGGCACGGCTGACACCATCCATCCGCGTCACCCGGATTGGGCTGCCGCCAGCAGCGTGCTTCCGGCATCCGCGGGTACACGGCAGTACTACCGGTTGCACATCGATCTGGTGCAGACGTCCTGTGGCTACGCCGTGCCGCTGTACGAATACGTCGAGGATCGCAAGGCGCTGACCCTGTGGGCCGACAAGCGTGGCGCAGAAGGTGTTCAGGCGTACTGGAAGGAGAAGAACCAGACCAGCCTCGACGGACTGCCCACTGGAATTTTGGAGGACCTGTGAACGCGCATGTGCAAGCTGTCGTCGAGCGCGTGGGCGAGCGGCTGGGTGGTGAGGAGCTAGCGGAGCGATTCACGAGCCTTTTCTGGAGCAAGCTGCCCGCGGGCGATCTGCATGGCAGAAACGTCGAAGACGATGCCGGAACCACGATCGCCGGCTGGCGCCTGTTCTCACGGCGCCCAACCCCTGCGGTATCGGTATCGGTACGCAACCCTGAGCATGCGCGTGATGGCTGGCAGAGCGCGCATACCGTCGTGCGGGTGCTCATGGACGACTCGCCTTTCGTCGTCGATTCCGTGCTCATGGTGCTTTCGCACGGCGGGCTTGTTACCCACCTTCTGGGCAACGTCGTCTTCTCTGTGGAGCGAGATGCCCACGGCGAGTTGCAATCCTGCGACGTGGACCGTAACGGTCGCGCACGCGAAGTGTATCTCTATGCGGAGATCGATCGTGTGCCTGACGCGCAGCTCGAGGGTTTGCAGGAAGCCCTTGAAAACACGCTTTCAGATGTGCGCCTGGCGGTTGGTGACTTTCCCGCCATGCGGCAGAAAGCCAAAGACTGGCTGGAACTTCTCAGCGCCCGTGATGGCGAGCATGGTGAGGAGTGCAGCGCCTTCGTGCGCTGGCTGCTGGACGATCACTTCACCTTTCTCGGCTACCGCGAGTTTCGTTACGTAGACGGTTTCGTGGAACAGGTTGCGGATAGTGCGCTCGGTATCCTGCGCGATCGGCACGCATCCACGCGCCGCCGGCTGTCGGATCAGCCCCAGGCGGTGCGAGACTTCCTGCTCGAGCCGGTGCTGCTGTCATTCTCGAAATCCGGCACCCTTTCCCGTGTGCACCGACCGGCGCACCCAGATTACGTGGGCATGCGTGTGCTCGACGAGGCAGGCAACGTGATCGGCGAGCATGGCTTTCTGGGCCTGTACACATCGCGGGTATATCTGGAGCACCCACGAACCATTCCCATCGTGCGGCGCAAGGTGCAGGCGGTGATCGATGCATCGAACCTCGACCCCGCGGGGTTTGACGGCAAAACCCTGGCGCAGGTGCTGGCCACCTATCCACGCGACGAGCTCATGCAGATCGACGGCGAACTGCTCAAGCGGCACGCACTCGACATCACGTATATCCATGAACGTCGCAGAACCCGCGCGTTTTTCCGCTTCGACCCCTATGGACTGTTTGTCACGGCGCTGATCTATCTCCCCCGTGACCTGTATCGCACCGATGTACGATTGCGCCTGCAGGCGCTGCTGGTGGACCGGTTCGATGCACAGCATGCCGAGTTTCAGCCGTATTTCTCGGAGTCGATCCTGGTGCGGCTGCACTTCACCCTGCGGGTGAAGCCCGGCACCCCCGCAGGTGTGGACACGGCAGCGCTCGAGCAGGACATCATCGCGCTCACGCGGGACTGGCTTGCGGAGTTTGCGCTGCAGGCGGTGACGCGGCTTGGCGAAGCCGAGGGCCGCATTCTCGCGCGACGCTACGGCGCGGGCTTTGCTGCCGGCTACCAGGAAGATTACTCGCCCCGCAGCGCCGTAGACGACATGTTGCAGATGCAGCGGCTGGAAGCTTCGGGCACCCTCGTCACGCATCTGTTCCGGCATCCGGAAGATCCGGAGGAGTGGC
>JAUILW010000864.1 GCA_030432795.1 Gammaproteobacteria bacterium | reverse complement strand
CTTCTTTGACCGCCACCGACTCCTTGAGCTTGTCGAGCAGCACCTCGAACGGGTCCTCCTCTGTGGCTGCTTCCGCAGTGACCTCCATCACCACCGAGCCATACATCTGGATGAAACGGCGGTAACAGTCGTAGGCGAACCGGGCGTCGCCGGTGATGCGCGCAAGCCCCTCCACGGTGTCGTCGTTCAGGCCGAGGTTGAGAATGGTATCCATCATGCCCGGCATAGACTCCCTCGCGCCGGAGCGCACGGAAAACAGCAGGGGATTAGCCGTGTCGCCGAAACGCTTTCCGAGCTGCGACTCCACCGACTTGACCGCCGCAAGCACCTCCCGCTCAAGGCTTGCGGGGTAGCGCTGGGCGTTGTCGTAGTAGTGCGAGCAGACTTCCGTGGACAGGGTAAAGCCTGGCGGTACCGGCAGGCCGATGGCGGCCATCTCGGCGAGGTTTGCGCCCTTGCCGCCTAACAGGTTACGCAGACTTGCGTCGCCGTCAGTCTTGCGGCCGAAGTGGTAGACGAATTTCGGTGATGCTTTTGTTCTGGCCATATCCGTTTGTCAAATTTCTTCTTGTTAGTGCCTTCGGGCGGCGGGTGGCTCGAAGCCGTTGACTGCTTAGGATACCATTCCGCTCGCAGGGGCGGATCATCCGTCCCGGGCCGTGGGATGTCCGGGAAACCAGTGAGAATCTGGTACTGGCCTCGCATCGGTAACGCGAGTGGCAGCCTGTCATGCAAGCCACTGTGCCAGCTGTTGAAAGGCATGGGAAGGCGACAGGTTCGGGGGTTAGCCCTCACTCCGAAGTCCGAAGACCGATCCTGCGGTTGATCGTCAGCTCGCGCGCACGAGTGCCTGCGCCGTCACGAAGGATTCAAACATGACTTTCCGCTTTCTCATGCTGCTCGCCGTTTCCGGTGGGGCACCGTTTTCCCATGCCTCAGATACACCTCCGGTTTCCGAAGAGATCGTGGTAGTCGCCTCCAAGCTGCCAATGGATAGCCGTACCACTGGTCGGGCCATCGCGGTGCTCGATGCAGACACCATCGCGGATTTGGGCAGCCCCTACGCGGCGGATCTCTTCCGCTTCATGCCAGGCGTGGCGCTTTCTCGAACCGGCGGATATGGCGGTCTGACGCAGCTGCGGGTGCGTGGCTCGGAAGCTAACCACACGGTGGTGCTCATCGACGGTGTAGACGTGTCCTCCGCAGGTACCGGTGAGCTCGACTTTTCGTCTCTGCTCTCCGAAGACATCGAGCGGGTCGAGTTGCTGCGCGGCCCGCAGAGTGGCCTGTACGGATCGAACGCGATGGGCGGGGTGCTGAGCGTGGCCACGCGCTCGCCGGGCGTTGGCCTTCGAACCTCACTGCACGCGGAGCTGGGTGAAGACAATGCTGGCCAGTATGGCGTCTCGATCAGCGGCGGCTCGGATCGCGTGCGCGGACACCTCGGTGTGGTGCAGCGGCAAACCCGTTTCGATCTGTCGCAGGACGATTCGTTGTCTGG
>JAUILW010000863.1 GCA_030432795.1 Gammaproteobacteria bacterium | reverse complement strand
GGGGGGTGGATCGGCTCGATGCCGAGCTGATGGCATCGGCCTACTGGCCGCAGGCAACGGACGATCATGGGGTCTACAAAGGGCTGGCCGGTCCCTTCGTGGAGCACTGCATGGTCTCGCACCGCCGTTGGCGGTCAACGGCCCACTGCATCTTCAACCACAGCATCGAACTGGATGCCGATGGTGTGCGTGCGCGGGGGGAGATATACAACGTCACCTATCTGTTCCAGGCAGATGCACAGGTGCTGGACACCTGGCATGGGCGTTACCTGGACGTCTATGAGAAGCGCGGACAGGAGTGGCGTATCCTCGAACGCGTGTGCGTGCATGAAGGAACGGACAGTCGCCCGGTGGTGCCGATGCAGATTGCCGCCGAAATGTTCCGCCAGGGCTCGGCAGATCGTGGTTGATGGTGGTTGACCGTTGCGCGGGGCGCCCGGTGATGGTGAACTGGCGTTTTGATTAAGCCAGGGAGCAAATCATGTCGACAGTGATGATCGTGGGTGCGAGCCGGGGAATTGGACTGGAACTCGCCAAGCAGTATGCAGGGCTCGGAGACGACGTGATCGCCTGCGTGCGGGATACGGGTGCGGCGGAGCAGCTCGATGCGCTTGCCTCTGGTGCCGGCAATGTTCGTGTGGAGCAGCTCGATGTGGGCGACTTTCCGTCTATCGACGCGGCTGCGGCGCGCATCGGTGGGGGGGCGATCGATGCGATCATCGTGTGCGCCGGCGTCACTGGTGGTCAGGAGCAGGCGCTCGACAACGTCAACATCGAAGAGTGGCACCGCACGCTGGATGTGAACACCATCGGCCCGACCCTGGTGGCGCGTGCGTTTAAAGGTAATCTCGCGGCGTCCGGCAACGGCCATCTGATGCTGCTGTCCAGTCAGCTCGCTGCGTCTACCTGGCCTATGGGCGGCATGCTGATCTACTCCAGCACCAAGGCGGCACTATCCAAGGTGGGCCAGGCGCTAGCCATCGACTGGAAAGACGATCCCATCACCATCACGGTGATGCATCCGGGTTGGGTGCAGACCGATATGGGAGGCCCGCACGCGCAGATCACTGCCGAGGAAAGCGCCAGCGGCATCCGTGAGGTGGTCGCGAACACCACCAAGGCGGACTCCGGTAACTTCTACAAGTGGAACGGCGAGATCCACCCCTGGTAGCGTTGATAGACGCTGGGCCCGTTCAGAGTAGCGGGCCCAGCAACTTCTCGATGCGCTGGGTGGCAGTTCCCTTGCTTACCGGCAGCAGCGCGCTCAAATACCCTCGGGTCAGCTCCTCTTCCAGCGACGTCAGCTCCAGCAGCCCCTTGCTCCACAAGCCATAGCCAGCCCAGAACGATGCCACCAGGGAACGCGCGAGGGTGTGCATGTTTGCATCTGCGCGCAGTTCGCCCTGTTCCTGCATGGCCTGCAGTGACGCCAGCACCGCCCGTTCCGTATTCAGGTACAGGATGTCGATGATCGGGTCGTTGGGCTGCGCGCGGTTGAGCG
>JAUILW010000862.1 GCA_030432795.1 Gammaproteobacteria bacterium | reverse complement strand
CAACCACCAACGCCGAGGCGACCGCGGACAGCGCCGCACCGGCAACACCCAGCGAAGGCACGCCAAACCCTCCCAGCACCAGCAACGCTGACAGCGGCACCTGCACGCAGGCGTTGACCACCATCATCAGGGCCGGAAAACGCATATCGCCCATGCCGCGAAACACGGCGCTCACCACCCCAACCAACCACACGCTGATGCCGCCAAGAACCAGCATCCAGCCGTAGCGCACGGACGCTGCCAGCACCTCCCCAGCACCGCCGAGGAACGCCAGAAACGCCGCACCACCCACCGCGTAGAGCAGGATAAACACAACCGCGCCAGCCACCGCCAACGCCAAGGCATGCCACACCAGTGCTTCCGCGCGGTCGGTGTCGCCTGCACCGAGCGCGCGCGCCACGGCGGATGTCACCGCCCCGCCCATGGCGCCGCCAGACATCGTCTGGGTGAGCATGAGCAGAGGGAATACCAGCGCGATGGCGGCAAGCGATGCGCTTCCGAGGCGCCCGATGAACCACACCTCTGCCAGGCTCACGCAGGATTGCACGAAAAATGCGATGCTGTTGGGCGTGGCCATGCGCACGAGCAGCGGCAGCGGCGGCGCGGTGAGCAGATGACGGGTGCGTGGATCCAAAAAGAGGCCTCGAACGACCAGCAGGGAGATCCAAAGATGACAGAGTTTGTGCGTACGGCAGAGGAGAATTTCCACAGCCTTGCCAATTTCCCCTACCAACCCAACTACCACTCCTGGCAGGACCTGCGCGTGCACTACCTCGACGAAGGGCCGAAAGATGCGCCGGTAATGCTGTTGCTGCACGGCATGCCGACCTGGTCGTTTCTCTACCGGCACATGATTCCCGGGCTGGTGGCGGCCGGTTATCGCTGCATCGCGCCGGATCACCTCGGCTTCGGCCGCTCCGATAAACCCACGGACATTCACTGGTACACGGTAGCCCGCCACACCGAGGTGCTCACGTCCCTGATCGTCGAACTGGATCTCACCCGCATCACCCTGGTGTGCCAGGACTGGGGCGGACCTACAGGCCTCGCCCAGGCCGCGATGATGCCGGAACGGTTCGATCACCTGGTGATCATGAACACCTGGCTGCACCACCCTGAGTACGAATACTCCGAAGGCATCCGCAACTGGAACCGCAACTGGCACGAGGGCGGCCTGTTTCACCGGCCGCAGCCGGACCTGGGCCTTCTGCTGGTGCTGAGCAGCGGCCTCGCGCCGCGCGAAGTCGTGTTTCCAGCTCTCGTGGAAGGCAAGGACCCGGGCCTCAGCGGCGAAGCGGCCGAGGTGTACGCCGGCTTTGCCGCCCCTTACCGCGGCCTGCCGGATGCGGGCTTCAACGGCATGCGCCGCTTCCCGCTGTCCATTCCGCTGGACAGCTACCACAACGGAAACGCTGCGGCGCAGACTCTGCACTACCGCACGCTGCTTGGTTGGGACAAAGGTTGTCACTTCATCTGGGGCTGCGCCGATGATGTGTTTACC
>JAUILW010000129.1 GCA_030432795.1 Gammaproteobacteria bacterium | reverse complement strand
CTGCGCCAGCCGCGCGAGGTGCGCGCCATGTTGCTGGCGTTTGCCGACGGGCACCCCCTGGATCTTGGCCTGTACGCCTACGCTCCGGGACAGGCGCGCGAGCTGCGCCTGACCGGCGTGATGAACGCGTTGGTAGACAGCCTGCCCGAGGCGGTGGTGGGCTCGGTGACGATCCTCGTATCACCCACCACACCCACGGAGCTGTCGGCGGAAGATCTGGCGGCAATGCAGGCGCGCGATGACAACCGTCCTACATGGGAAGCACTGCTGACGGGGCTGGGCCTGATGGCGCGAGGTGGCAGCGCGCGTCGTGGCGACGCCGCCGCTACCCGTACGGTGGTCTCCATTCAAGGGGTGAGCTATCAGGCGGCGCAGTATGTGAGCAAGATTCTCACGGCGGAGCGATGGGCAGCGCGCGGCTTGCGTGTGTCAGCCAACACGGCCGCGATCACCCGCACACGGTCGATGACCCATCCGGTGTTCACCGCTGCCTTTGGCGGAGCCGCTGCGTTTGGTGTGGAAACCATGGCGCCGCGACAGTCCCGCTGCCTCAACGGGCTATTGGCGGTACACGACTGGCTGCATCCGCAGCGGCCGGTACCGGGCAGCCTGCGGGTACATGGCGGCATTCATACGTTGCCCTACCTGCTGGAGTCGGCGCTGCGCATCGCCGCGGCCATCGGTTTTGTGCGCTCGCCGCGCCTGATTCGCGGGTTGCTGGCTCGCTAAGCGCCCGCCATCGCCGAAATAAACTGTAGGTATTTGACACATGCCGACACAGTTCCCGTAAAATACGTCGCGAAATTTTTCGGTGTTTCGCGATCGAGTCTCGCAGGCATGAGGCTCTGTTCCGCGCGACGCCGTGACTTCGCAACCTTGGGTTGATGTCTTGGGGTAGAGCAAGGCATCGCCCTTGAGCGAAGCGCGGGTCGTTCTGAATGCCGGCCATCGCCGTGACAGAGATCCGCGACGGAGCCCACGCGCATGACGCCGTGGCCACACATGCTGTAACCCATATGGAGGGTGAAATGAGTAGTCGACGATTCGTCGCAAATTTCCTTGGCTTGATCGCGCTTGCGGCCGCTGTTCAGATCAGTGCGAGCGAAGGCAACACCAACGCGATTGAAGAAGTGATAGTAACGGCGCAGAGAACTGCGGAGAGCATCCAGGATGTGCCGATTGCAGTCACTGCGCTGTCCGGCCAGATGATGGAGGATCGCCAGATCATCTCCACCACCGACCTGCAACTGAATGCACCGAACGTGAGCTTCACCGCCACCAACTTCGGCGGTAGCAGCTTTTCCATTCGCGGCATCGGCAGGCTTGTGATTGCCGCGTCGGGTGAAAACGGCGTGTCATCGCACGTCAACGAAATTCCGGTGAACTCCAACCTCAACGCCATCGAGTATTTCGATGTGCAGCGGGTCGAGATTCTGCGCGGCCCCCAGGGCACCCTGTATGGGCGCAACGCCACCGGCGGCGCCATCAACATGGTGACGAATATGCCGTCCTTCGAGGCCATCGAAGGCTCCATCGATCTGGAGATCGGTGACTACAACCACCAGCGAGTCAAGGGCTTCCTGAACCTGCCTATCGGCGACAGCTTTGCCATTCGCGTAGCCGGCATGCAGCTGAAGCGCGATGGTTACATCGACAACCTCGCCTATGGCCAGGTGGGCTCCGGCGGCCAGCGTATCGGCGGCATCGACGATGATGTCGACGGCCGCGATCACTGGGCTGCGCGCATTACGGCGTCCTGGGACATCACTGAGCGTGCGAGCGTGTGGGTTGCCTACAGTGAGTTTGATGAAGACTCCGACCGCGCGCGCATCACCAACCAGGTGTGCCAGACCAATTCCCAGCCGCTGCAGGGTTGTCTGCCCGACGGGTTCGGCTTCCAGAGCCCGCACCAGGGTACGACCACCGGCGGCATCTTCGGCGGTTTCTTCGGCGCGCTGCCCTTCGGCGCCGCGTCCAGCACGAACGACTTCGCGCGTCCGGCGGTGGGTTTCCGCGAGATGCACACCGACTTCGAGCCGATTTTCGAGAACAACGAAGAGCTCTGGACCGGTGGCTTCAGCTATGAGTTCGACAACTATTCCTTCGGCATCATCGGTGCCTATCAGGAAACGGACTACCTGGCGCGCCAGGACTACAACATGGACGTGGGCGCCACGTTCCAGAGCCTGCCGTCGTTGCTGCCGGGTAACCCGGTGCTGCTGCCGCCTGGCACGCTGTTCCCCACCACCGCGCCGGCAGGCCGGGCCGGGGAAGACTGGACCGACCCGCAGTGCAACTACAACGACGGCACCTCCGGCCTGCGTGGCGGCTGCGTGACCGCTGCCGATGAGACCCGCATCTTCTCCTACGACCAGGCCAGCTCTACCAGCGAATACTGGACTGTCGAAGCGAAGTTCCAGTCTCAGCTCGAAGGCAGGTTCAACTTCCTGATCGGCGCCAGCGCTTATGACTCTGGCGACAGCGGCGACTACTACGTGTTCTCGAACACCCTGGACCTGCTCGGCACCATCACGGGCGCCTACCCGGCCGGCTTCAACTCCACGCGTGCGCCGGACAACAAGGGCCTCGAACAGGACGGCACGGCCTACTTCGGTGAGGTTTACTTTGACATCACCCCCAGCCTGAAGCTGACGGCTGGCCTGCGCCGCAACGAAGACAACAAGCTCGTTCGAGACTCCAACGTGTTCCTGGATGCAAGCTTCATCGGCCTGGGCGACGAACTGTCGCGTGCGGCGCCGTTCGCTCAGGGTAACGACGCGTTTGATGCCGATCTGGCTGCGCTCTACGGTGCAACCGACCTGTTCAATGCGGCGGTGGGCACGCCTGCCTTCAGCCCAGAGCGGTTGGCGGCTATTCGTGCCATTCCGCTCGTGCCGCAGCCGGGTGAGCGCCGCGCCCTCACCGGCAGCCCGAACGACTTCAAGTTCACCGAAACCACGGGCCGCATTGGTCTGGACTGGGCGGTGAACAACGACACGCTGATCTATGGCTTCTACAGCAAAGGCTACAAGCCGGGTGGTTTCAACCCGCCGGTATCCGCTGCCTTCCAAGGTGATATCAAGTTCGACTTCGATCCCGAGACCATCAACTCGTTTGAGGTTGGCACGAAGAACACGCTGCTCGACGGAAGCCTGACGCTCAACGCATCGGTGTTCTTCTACGACTACGAAGGTCTGCAGATCACGCGTATCGCCAACAACAGCTCCATCAACGACAACATCGACGCCGAGATCTATGGCCTCGAGATTGAAGGGATGTGGCGGCCGGAGCAGTTGCCGGGCTTGCAGATCGATTACGCCTACTCGTACCTCCACACGGAAGTAACGGACGGCGCATCGGTCGACCCGACCAACCGTACGGCGGGCAACGCCGCCTGGATCACGCTGAACGAGTTCGTTCCCGGCCCGACGGCTGGTGTGAACTACGTGGCCGACCGGGCGGGCGTGACGGCAGTTACCGGGGCTGCGATTGCCGCCGGTGCCGCTGTGCCTATTCCTGGCAGCACCTATCCCGACGGCACGCCGTCGTACTTCAACCGCGCCTTCCTGGATGCGGTTGGCGTCACCACGTCCAACGGCCTCAGCCAGGATATCGGCGGCAACGCGCTGCCGAACTCGCCTGAGCACACGATCAAGATCGGTGTGGCGTATACCTTCCAGATTCCTGCCATTGCAGGCTCGCTGACCCCGCGAATTGACTACTACTGGCAGGACGACATGTATGCCCGTGAGTTCAACACCGTGGGTGACGAGATTGACGCCTGGGATCAGTGGAACGTGTCGCTGATCTACGAATCCGACGACGGACGTTGGTCGGCGCGCGCCTGGGTTCGGAATCTGCAGGACGAGGACAACATCACGGGTCACTACCTGACCTCGGATACGTCGGGCTTCTTCCGGAACTACTTCCTGACGGAACCACGAATCTACGGTGCATCGGTCCGCTATAACTTCGGCGGCTGAGGCAGCGTTTTATTCCGGGATCGAAGAAGCCCCCGTCGTCAGACGGGGGCTTTTTTGTTTGCAGGGACAAAGCAACTAGCTGTTCATGAATGGTCAGCGCCTGCCTGGCATTTCCCCGCGTGGCGACGCAGAATGTTCCCAGTCATAAAAGGAGGAAGCACGGCATGGTGGATTTCATCGACCCACGCGCGGCGACGTCCGTGGAGCATGTGCCCTACGAGCTGCGGCTCGACGCAGCGGAAGGGCCGTTGACCATAGGCTATCTCGCCAATGGTTTTCCGGATTCGGAGAACTTTCTCAAAGCGGTGGCAGCACAAGTGGAGCGTCTGCTCAACGCAGCGAGCGCCCACTGGAACAAAGGCAATGCCTCCATTCCTGCGCCGGACGACATGCTCGATGCCATTCGCGGAAACTGTCAGGCAGCCATCGCCGCCTACGGCCACTGAGGCAGTTGCACCACCGGCACCGTGCGTGACGGCATCGCAATTGCAAAGCTCGGAGTACCTGCGGTAGCGCTGGTCACCGACGAATTCTGGCCGCAGGGCGACTTCGTGGCGAAATCTCTGGGCATGCCCGATGTGCCACGCGTGCGCCTGCCGCATCCGGTGGCGGGAACGGGGGCTGCCTCCATCGAGCGTATTGCTGCCGAAGTGGCGCCACGGATCGTCGAGGCGCTGACTCAGGGCCGCGCTGCATGAACGCAACCCTGCTGTCGGCCAGCGACGAGGCAGAGGCAGTGGAGCAGCTGCATGCGATGGGCTGCACCGATGGTCTGCCGGTGGTCGTTCCCACACCAGAACGGGTTGCGCGCATGGTGCTGGCCTCGGGGCAGGACGGCGACATGGTGCTGGGCTCCATGGGCCCGGCCGGCGGCATCGCCACGGTGCAGATGGTGGCCACGGCGGCGGTCATGGCCGGCTGCCTCACCGATCACATGCCGCTGGTAATGGCCGCGGTGAAGGCAGTCATCGACGAACGCTTCGACCTGACCGAGATGCAGGCCACCACGCACTGCACCGCGCCACTGATCATCGTCAACGGCCCGGTGCGGGAAAATCTGCAGGTCGCCTGGGGATTCGGCGCGCTCGGTCCGGGGCATCGCACCAACGCAAGCGTTGGCCGTGCGTTGCGCCTGGCCATGCTCAACATCGGTGGCGCGCGACCCGGCGAATCCGACATGGCGCTGCTTGGCCATCCCGGTAAGTTCACGTACTGCCTGGCGGAAGATGAGGCATCGTCTCCTTTCGAACCGCTGCATGTAAGCCTCGGTTTCGAGCCGGACGACAGCGTGGTCACCGTCATCGGAGCGGAAGCCCCGCACTCGGTGTTGTACAGCCCCGTGGGCGATCCTGCCCGCGATGCGGCAAGCCTCACGCATGTGCTCAGCATCGGCCTCGCCAACCTTGCGACCAACAACGCTATCCTCACCAACGGTGCGGCAGTGGTGATTCTCAATCCGGAACACGCTGCCGTGTACCGCGGAGCCAACATGGATCGCGCGGCGGTGCAGCAGGCCCTGCATGCCGCCTGCACTACGCCGAACGCCGCCTTCTCCGCGCATGCCGGTGGATTTGCCGCGCGAGCGGAGAAGGGCGGTGACGTTTCGGCCTTTCATGACGCCTCCGACATCATCGTGCTGGTTGCCGGCGGTACCGGGCTCTACTCCATGGTGATGCCCACCTGGTGTGCCGGTGCGCACCGTAACCGCGCGGTGAGCGTCAAGGTGGAGGCGGATCTGTATTGTGAGGTGCCCTGGCTTGCCTAGGTTTTTGGTCATCGCCGTACTGTTCTGGACGGCGCTGGCGGATGCGGCGGAGCCGTTTGCCATCGACGTGCTGGAAGGCCGGTGGGCTTCACTGGACCCCGCATACGGCGTTGCCGCGCGGTCGAGCCTCGTCATCGAGCAGATCTACGACGGCGCCATGTATCGCTTCACCTACGATGTGCAGGGCGCGGATAGCGGTGCGCCAGTTCGGGTATTTAGCGGCGTCGCCCACTACCGGCGCGAGCCGGGGGAAAACCTGCACGGTCAATGGGCCGACAGCAATGGCGCACTCATGGACATCACGGCACAGATGCAGGCGCAAACCCTTACCTCCACCTGGCAAAACACATCGGGCAAAGGGCAGACCCGCTACACCCGTCTGGACGAAAACACCTTGCGCGTCGAGGACTACCGTTACACAGACGATACCTGGCAGGTGTTTAACGCGTTGACGTTCCAGCGAGCGCCTGAGAACGAAGATGCGGCGCGGCTGGTTACTGGCATTGGCGGGTTGTTTTTCCGAAGTGACGCGCCAGCGGAACTCGCTGCCTGGTATGAGCGGCACTTCGCGATCGACCGGGTACCGACCTCCTACGATGCCTTACCCTGGCGTCAGGAGGCGGGCTTTACCGTGTTCAGCCCCTTTCCCCGCGCCTCAGATTACTTTGGCGATGCGCAGCAGGCCTGGATGGTCAATCTGCGGGTGCGGGATCTTGATGCGCTCCTCGGCCAGCTGCGTGCGGCGGGGCTCACCGTTTCGGAACCTGAGACCTATCCCAACGGACGCTTCGCGCGCCTGCAGGACCCGGAGGGTAACCCGATCGAGCTGTGGGAGCCGACGGGCCCCTAGAGCTGCGGAGGAACCTGGCGCTCGTTGCCGACGCGAGAAAACAACGTTCAGTCCAGATGCACGGGGTCCAGCTCGGTGCCTGGCGGATAGTTGTCAGCGATCTGCAGCATGCCTTCGATGGTGATCTCCGAACGCAGGATGGTGGCGCCGTCGTCACCGGCCTGCACCAACTCCAGCTTCGCAATCGGGCATCGACCCCGGTTCATCTGCGTGTCGAGCGCCGTTAGAACCAGCCCGTCATCGTCCGCTTCGATGCCTAACTCGGTGAGGGTGGATTTGAGCATCCCGCCATGGGCTTCGAAGGAGACGGTACCCTGAAAGTGCATCGCGCCGGATGCACTGCCATCCGATGCAATGCTCAGGTCGCCGCCAGGTACCGCTGTGAACACGAAAGCCCCTTCCGCGGTGCGGCTGGCGCCGTCGCTCAGCGCGATGGAACCACCAACGCCCTCGACGTAACCGCAAAAACTTGCTTTGACTCCCCAGGTCAGTTGTTTGAACGACATGGCTGTTCCTTTGCAGACAGATCCAAGAATGGCGCAGTCGGCAGCAAAATACACTAGTAGGTGCTGACGCTGACGCGGGTGCAGCAGGTCGGCGCCGAACTCTACGCGCCAACCAGGACACACAGGCTCAGCTGCTTACGTCCCCCAGCGGCAGCTCCGTGGAGTACTTCGTCTGCCGCAGAGCGAAGGTCGAGCTCATGTTGTGCACGTGCGGCAGATTGACCAGCGTGTGCTTCATCAGGCGTTCGTAGGCGGCTACATCGGCAACGACGATTCTCAGAAGATAATCGCGGTCGCCGGATACGGAATACGCCTCGACCACCTCCGGAATCCGCTCCACGGCCTGTTCCAATTCGTCGAGCACGCGCTCGCCGTGCGCCTGCAGCGACAGGCTGACGAAGACGTTCACGCCGAGCCCGAGTTTTTCTGCGCTGAGCAGGGTTACCCGTTTGCGGATGATGCCGCGCTCTTCGAGACGTTTGACCCGCCGCCAGCAGGGGGTATGCGACAGGCCCACCCGTTCTCCGAGCTCCTGCAGAGATATCGTCGCGTCGGCTTGAAGCGCATTGAGGATCTTCAGGTCGAACCGGTCGAGCCTTGCCTCTTTCTCGGATTGCAAAAATAATCTCGAATATCCTAGATAAGTAGGATGTATATCATCGTATAGAGCAGTTTTCTAGATCGAAAGGTGACCTGCTGGCGCCTGGGAATCGCAATACTTGGACGATTGAGAGCAACGGTGATGTTCATGTCGAGCAATGTAGCGGAGTCTTTTTCGCTGGATGAGCGGTACGTTCGGGAAGGCGAGCCGATCCTCATCAGTGGCATCCAGATGTGGACACGGCTGCTGCTCGAACAGGCAGCATCCGACCGTGCGCGCGGCCTGCACACCGCTGGTTTCGTGTCCGGCTACCGGGGCTCGCCGCT
>JAUILW010000128.1 GCA_030432795.1 Gammaproteobacteria bacterium | reverse complement strand
TTGTGGCCCATACACCGTCGCTCAGTATCGCCGTCTGCAGCGGGTGCTGGCGGCGTTGTTCGACGCCTATCCGACGCTTTCCTCTGATGCGGTCGTGGGCCACGCCGAAATCGCTCCAGGCAGAAAAGCCGATCCTGGCCCTGGCTTCGATTGGCAGCGCCTGCTGGTGGATCCGCGCTGGTGAGCGCGCGTATCGGCATCGATCTCGGTGGCACGAAGATCGCCGGTGTGCGGCTGGATGATGCCGGCGGGGTGGAAGCATCGCTGCGCCATCCCACGCCGAAGGGTGACTACCGGGGCACCATCGCCGCCGTGCGCGCCGTGGTGAGCGCGCTGGACGATGGCGGTGCGTCCGTGGGCGTGGGCACACCGGGTGTTAAGCGCCCATCTGATGGCCTGATGAAAAATTGCAACTCCACCTGGTTGAACGGTCAGCCCCTGGAGGAAGACCTTGCGGCTGCGTTGCACCGGCCGGTGCGTATTGCCAACGACGCCGACTGCTTCGCGCTGGCGGAGGCGCGCCAAGGCGCGGGCCAGGGCGCCGGCATCGTCTTCGGCGTCATACTCGGCACGGGCGTTGGTGGCGGAATTATTGTGCGCGAGCAGTTGCTGCGAGGCGCGAGCGGCCTCAGTGGGGAGTGGGGACACACACCGTTGCCGTACTTCGGCGACAGTGCCGACGAGGCAGCACTGGTGCCGCGGGAATGCTATTGCGGCAGGCAAAACTGTATAGAAACTTTCCTGAGTGGGCCTGGTATGGCCCGTACCCACCATGCGCTGCATGGCAGTAGCGCGCGCCCGGAAGACATCGCTGCGGCCGGTAACAGAGCGCTGGAAACTACATGGCATCTATACTGTAGGCAGCTGGCCAGAAGTCTTGCGCAGGTTGTCAACATACTTGACCCGCACGTCATCGTGTTGGGCGGTGGGGTGTCCAATGCGGCATCGCTGTACCCGCGGGTAAACGAAGCGCTGGGCGCGCACGTGTTCGGCGGCGATTGGTCCGGCAGGGTAGTGGCCGCGCAGGGCGGCGATGCGGTCGGCGCGGTGGGCGCCGCCTGGCTTTGGGCCGAAGAAAACAAGGAGTGATCGATTGAGCAGCAAGCGAGAGGGTGCGAAGGACTCGGACCCGGAAGAGACTCAGGAATGGCTGGACGCGCTCGAGCATGTGCTCGAAAACCAGGGTATCGACCGCGTCAACTTTCTGCTGCAGCGCCTGAGTGCGCGTTTGACCAAAACCGGCGCGTCGCTGCCGTACACGATCACCACGCCCTACCGGAACACCATTCCCTCGAGCCAGGAAGCGTTCATGCCGGGGGATCTGTTCATGGAGCGGCGTATCAGAAGCCTGATCCGCTGGAATGCGCTGGCCATGGTGGTGCGCGCCAACCAGCGTGAAGGTGATCTGGGTGGCCACATCTCCACGTTTTCCTCGTCCGCCACACTCTACGATGTGGGCTTTAATTACTTCTTTCGCGGGCCTTCGGACCGCGCCGATGACACACCGGCGGGAGACCTGATCTATTTTCAGGGCCACGGTGCGCCTGGGGTATATGCCCGCTCATTTCTGGAAGGCCGACTCAGTGAGGAGCAGCTCGACAACTTCCGACGCGAGGTGGATGGCAACGGCCTTTCCTCCTACCCGCACCCCTGGCTCATGCCGGAGTACTGGCAGTTTCCTACCGTGTCCATGGGCCTCGGCCCGTTGCAGGCAATCTATCAGGCGCACGTGATGAAGTACCTCGACGCCCGCGGCCTCGTACCCATGGGCGATCGCAAGGTTTGGGCATTTCTCGGCGACGGCGAGTGCGACGAGCCGGAGTCGCTTGGCGCGCTGGCCCTGGCCGGCCGCGAGCGGCTCGACAATCTGATCTTCGTGGTGAACTGCAACCTGCAGCGGCTGGACGGCCCGGTGCGCGGCAACGGCAAGATCATCCAGGAGCTGGAAGGTAACTTCCGCGGTGCCGGCTGGAACGTCATCAAGGTGGTGTGGGGACGCTTGTGGGACCCGCTGTTCGCCAAGGACACCGCCGGCATCATGCAGCAGCGCATGGACGAAACCGTGGACGGCGAGTATCAGAACTTCAAAGCCCACGGCGGTGCGTACGTGCGCGAGCATTTCTTCGGCCAGGACCCAGAGCTTCTGGAGATGGTGTCCAATCTTTCTGACAAGGATATCTACCGCCTGAATCGCGGCGGCCACGATCCTTACAAAGTGTACGCCGCCTATCACGCCGCGGTGCACCACACCGGCCAGCCCACCGTGATTCTCGCTAAAACCGTCAAAGGCTACGGTATGGGTGAGGCCGGCGAAGCGGAGAACGACACGCACTCGGTGAAGAAGCTGTCGGTGGACGAACTCAAGCACTTTCGCGACCGCTTCGATATCCCGCTGTCCGATTCGCAGGTCGAGCAGGTGCCCTATTACAAGCCCCCGGACGACTCACCAGAGATGGTGTACATGCGGCGGCAGCGGCAGAACCTCGGCGGCCCAATCCCCAAGCGGATGGTGGACCGGACGGAACTCACCGTGCCGGAGCTGGATGCCTTCGCCGCACAACTCAAAGGCACCGGTGAGCGTAAGATCTCCACGACCATGGCGTTCGTGCGAATGTTATCGACGCTGGTGCGGGATAAGAACATCGGCAAGCGGGTGGTTCCCATCGTGCCGGACGAGGCGCGTACCTTCGGCATGGAGGGTATGTTCCGAGCGCTTGGAATCTACTCCTCCAAAGGGCAGCTCTACGAGCCGGAAGATTCCGACGAGATCGCCGCCTACCGGGAAAGCCACGACGGCCAGGTGCTTGAAGAGGGCATCAACGAAGCGGGTGCCATGGCAGGCTGGCTGGCAGCGGCCACGTCCTACACGACACACCGCTACACGCTCATCCCTTTCTACATCTACTACTCGATGTTCGGCTTTCAGCGGGTCGGTGATCTGGCCTGGGCGGCAGGAGACTTGCGCGCGCGCGGCTTTCTGCTCGGTGGCACCGCAGGACGCACCACGCTGAACGGCGAAGGGCTGCAGCACCAGGATGGCCACTCGCACATCCTTGCGAGCACCATTCCCAACTGTATTGCGTACGACCCTTGCTATGCCTATGAGCTTGCGGTGATCGTGCAGGACGGCTTGCGCCGTATGTATGGCGAGAAGGAGAGCGTCTACTACTACATCACGGTGATGAACGAAAACTACGAGCATCCGGAGATGCCGGAGGGCGCCGAGGAAGGTATTCGTCGCGGGATGTATCGGCTGCGCACGGTGGGGGAGGGCGGTCAGACCGTGCGGCTGCTTGGTAGCGGCACCATCCTGCGCGAGGTGGAAGCGGCGGCACAGATGTTGAACGCCGAGCATGGTCTTATGGTTGAGGTGTGGAGCGTGACCAGCTTCAACGAGCTCGCCCGCGACGGCCAGGACGCTGATCGTTGGAACCTGTTGCACCCGGAAGCGGAACCGCGCGTACCCTACGTCGCCGAATGCCTTGCGGGCGATGCGCCGATCATTGCCTCAACGGACTACATGAAGGCCTACGCCGAGCAGGTGCGCCCGTATCTGTCAGCACCGTTCAAGGTGCTGGGCACCGATGGCTTCGGCCGCAGCGATACGCGCGAGAAGCTGCGCGACTTCTTTGAGGTGGATCGCCGCTATGTGGTGTTGGCAACGTTGTCCACACTGGCCGCGCAGCAGAAGATCTCCTCCGATGTGGTGCGCAAGGCGCGGGACGATCTGGGCATCGATCCCGATAAATCAAACCCCAGGCTGGTGTGAGGCGCTTGTGACGGAAATTCGCGTACCCGATATCGGCGACGTCGATGAGGTGGAAGTAATCGAGCTCTGCGTCGCCGCCGGCGACGTCGTGGCGGTCGATGACCCAGTGGTGGTCATCGAGTCGGACAAAGCGTCCATGGAGGTGCCGGCCACCGCTGCCGGTACGGTGGCGTCGGTGTCTGTCGCGGTAGGCGACACCGTCCGCCAGGGTGATCTGCTGATTGTGCTGGAAGGTGCAGCGGAGCCTTCAGCGCCAGAAGAGCCTTCAGCGCCGGTCCAGGATACGTCTCCAGCAGACGAAACCCCGCCCCCGATTGAGCAGGCGCCCGCTGCTTCGCAAGCGCAAGCTGCGGTCATCGATGTCTTGGTACCGGACATTGGCGATGCCAGTGACGTGGTGGTCATCGAGGTGGCGGTGCAGGCTGGTGACACGGTGGCGGAGGACGATCTGTTGGTGGTGGTGGAGTCTGACAAGGCGTCCATGGAAATTCCCTCGCCCCATGCCGGCACGGTCAAAGAGGTGCTGGTCAGCGTCGACATGCCGGTGCAGACCGGCTCGCTGTTGTTGCGTTTGGAAACTGCTGGCGGCGAAGCACCACCTGCTGAGCAGATGCAGGCGGCACCGCCGCCTCGGGAAACAGCCCCCGCGGCTGAGACGCCGTCCAAACCGGTAGAAGCGCAGACCCCGAAACCGCCGTCGTCTGCGCCTGCCGAGCGCAACAAGTCCGTATACGCTGGCCCGGCGGTGCGCCGGTTGGCCCGCGAGCTTGGTGTAGATCTTGCCGGGGTGAAAGGCACCGGCAGTCGCGGCCGCATCACCAAAGACGACGTCAAAGCGCACGTGAAGTCGCGCATGCAGACGCCCAGCGCTGCCGGCGGCGGCAGCGGTATACCGCCGATCCCGGCGCAGGACTTCTCGCGCTTCGGGCCGGTGGAAGTCGAGCCGCTTACCCGCATCCGGCGCGTCGGAGCAGAAAACCTGCATCGTAGTTGGCTGAACGTGCCGCATGTCACCCAGCAGGATGAGGCCGATGTCACCGATCTCGAGGCGTTCCGCAAGGGACTCAAGGCAGAGGCAGAACGGCGCGGCATCAAAGTGACGCCGCTGGCTTTTCTGGTGAAGGCCTGCTGTCAGCTGTTGAAACAACACCCGCGGTTCAACGCCTCGCTCGATGCCGGCAACGAGAATTTCATCCTCAAGCGCTACTACCACATTGGCCTGGCGGTGGACACCGAGCAGGGCCTGGTGGTGCCGGTGGTGCGTGATGCAGATCAGAAAGGCATCTGGGAGCTATCGGAGGAGATTGCCGAACTGGCTGACAAGGCCCGCAACGGCAAGCTCGGCATGGGTGACCTGCAGGGCGGCACCTTCAGCATCTCGAGCCTCGGCGCCATCGGCGGCACCGGCTTCACGCCCATCGTCAACGCACCGGAGGTGGCGATCCTTGGGGTTGGCCGCATGGCCACCAAACCCGTCTGGAACGGCGCGGAGTTCACGCCGCGCAGCATGCTGCCGCTGTCTCTGAGCTACGACCATCGGGCGATCAACGGCGCGGAGGCCGGCCGCTTCATGACCGAGCTGTGTCAGACCATCTCGGATCTGCGCAGGGCCCTGCTTTGAGGGAGGCTTTAACGCGGGGTCTTACAGGCGAATTCTAAACGGTCTATGATATTGACCGTTCGTCGGGAGTAGGGATCCGGCGGCGTTCCATACATCGGGGAGAATTCGCATGGGCAAGTTTCGGGTCGGCCTCCTGGCCGCATGGGCTGCTGCCGGTACAGCAGGCGTAAGCGCGCCGGTTCTGGCGGCGGAGTCGGGCAGCGCGCTGGCGCTGGAAGAGATCGTCGTTACCGCGCGCCGTAAAGAAGAGAGCCTGCAGTCCGTGCCGGTGGCGGTATCGGTGATGACGGGTGAAGCGCTGCTGGAGCAGGGCGGCCTGAAGATCGATGCCATCGGCAAAACGGTGCCCAATGTGCATTTCGAAGCCGCCGGCGGCACCAGCGGCGTAAAGTCCCCGGTGGTGTTCATCCGCGGTATGGGCCAGAACGACTTCATTCCGGTAGAAGACCCGGCGGTGGGCATCTACCTCGATGGCGTGTACATGGGCCGTAACATCGGCAGCGTGTTCGACCTGGTGGACATCGAGCGTGTGGAAGTACTACGCGGGCCTCAGGGCACGTTGTTCGGCCGCAACACTATCGGCGGTGCGGTGAACATCGTTTCCAAAACTCCGGACGATACCCTCTCCGGCCACGTACAGCTCTCCGTGGGCGACGAGGGCTACCGGGAGTTGGGTGGCACGCTCAACTTCCCCATGGGCGACCGCGCGGCGGGTCGCATCAGCGCCTTCGTGCGCGAGCGCGATGGCTACGTTGAAGCTCTGCAACACGACGATCTGGATCTTGGCAGCGACGATATCTGGGGCGCACGGGGACGGTTTCGCTTCGACGTGAGCGACAACTTCTCCATCGACTTTGCCGCCGACTACTCCAAGTCTGAAGAGACGCCGGGCGCCATTACCCCGATCGGCGGCATCAGCACCTTCAACGGCAGTGCTATCACGCAGAGTGGGCCGGTACAGACGTTTTCCAACTTCCACAATCTGATCTATAGCGGCGACCCGGGCTCTTGCACCACTGCCGCTGGTCAAGCTACCAATTCGGCGTGCTATGGCCCGGTGTGGAACACCGGCGACCCCTACAAAACCAATTCCTCCTATGTGGACGGCACAGGTCAGCAGATCGACGCGGAGCAGAGCGTGGAGGTTTGGGGCGCAAATCTCACCGCAACATGGCAGCTCGGCGAGGTGGAGCTCAAGTACATCGGTTCCTACCGCGAGTTCGACATCGAGTTGGTGAACGATCTGGATTTCTCGCCGTACATTCTGTTTGCCAACAACCACGACGAATACGTCCAGGACCAGACCTCTCATGAGCTACAGCTTTCCGGCAGTGCCATGGATGGCCGCATGAGCTACGTCTTAGGTGCCTACTACTTCGAAGAAGACGGTCGCGAGGCGATTCCGAACCAGATCACCTTCGCGCCGCCCCTATCCGGACCGCCCGACTTCTTCTTCCAGTACATCGACCGGTTTATCGATAACGACAGCCAGGCGCTATTCGGTCAGGTCAACTTCGACCTGACAGACGCACTCACGCTTACTGTCGGCGCGCGCTACACCGAGAGCAACAAGCACTTCGACCTGATCACCCGGCGTCGCGTCGGCCCCTTGAGCGTGCAGTTCGGTGATCTTGAAACCGAGGAGACCACACCGCTGGTGTCGCTGTCGTGGGATGTGAACGACGACATCATGCTTTATGCCACCTACTCGGAGGGCTACCGCGACGGCAGCTACGCAGCGCGTTTTACCGGCGTCGTACCGACGCCACTGCCGAGCTACGACCCTGAATTCGTCACCAACTACGAGCTTGGCATGAAATCGACGTTGTGGGACGGGCGTATGCGTTTGAACATGGCTGCGTTCTCCATGGACTACGAGGACATGCAGATCAACGCTTCGAGCGACCAGGTCGCCACCAGCTCCACCAAGGAAAACCTTGGCGATGCCACGATTCAGGGGCTCGAGGCAGAGTTGTCGGTGCTGCTCTCCGAGAACCTATCATTCAGCGTCAATCTGGGTCTGCTGGACGATGAAATCGACGGTCTCAAAGGTACGCTGGTCTCCAACACTGTCGTGATTTCGAAGCGCAACGATCTGCCGAACACGCCGGACTGGACGCTGTCGGTCATGGCCCGCTACGAAGTGCCGCTTGCCAGCGGCGCGCGCATCTCCCTGCGCGCGGACTATGCCATGAAGGATGACTACTACTCCCGGGCGGAAAACCTGGTGGAGAATCTCATCGACGACTACCGCAACCTGAACGTCTCAGGCCGCTACATGGCCGCGGATGACAGTTGGGAGATCGCGCTGGGCGTGCGCAATGCCACCGATGAGGTGTACTACGAGTCCGCTACGCCGTTCGCTACATTCGGGCTGACGTTCGGCCAGCCCACGCGGCCGCGCACGGTGTACGCCTCGTTCACGTATCGGTTCGGCGGTTAGCTGTTCTCGTAGAGGGCTCTCATGTTGCGGGCGATCGACGCGAGCTGACGCGCGAACGCCCGCTCTACCACGAGGCGACACACCAGGTTTGAGATCGGCCCGCGGGGCTCGTAGGACATGGTGAGCGTCGCCTGCGTGCCGCCATCCGGAGAAGGCGCGATGGCGTAGCGGAAAGTGTTGCTGCGGAAAAGCGCAGCGATGG
>JAUILW010000127.1 GCA_030432795.1 Gammaproteobacteria bacterium | reverse complement strand
CATCGCTGTTTCCCAGCGCAACGAAAACCAGCGCCTCATCCGGCACCATGACGAGCATCCCGGCGTAAGCGTCAGGCCACCAGCCGCCGTGCCAGACAACTCTGCGGCCGTTGATCTGCTCGACATAACACCCGAGCCCGTAGGGTTCCGGTGCGCCGTCTGCGCCTGCGGTTGGACTCCACATGCGCTCCAGGAGTTTCGGCGGCAGGATCTCACCCCGACTCAGCGCCACACCGTACCTCGCTAATGCCGCGGGAGAGGCGATGATGCCAGAGCTTGCGTTCAACTCGGTGTTCGGCAGGGCTGATGACACCAGTCCATCGCTGTCGACAGAAGGATCGACACGTTTGAACGGTGGTGCGAAGTGCGTCAGCACGCCTGCACCTGCCTGATCCCGCCAGCCGGCGGCTATGCCTTCCAGCCCGGCGGGTTGGAAAACGTAGGCGCGCATCCACGATCGCCACGACCGGCCGGTTCGCTCCTCAATGTAGTTCGACAGCCTTCCGAACACGATCGGGTTGTAGATGAAGTCTGCGCCCGGCACGCCGTTTACCCGGTGCGAGAGCACGTGTTCGAGTGTGATGCGGGCGTCGCAATCGATCTTCGGAATGGTCAGGCCATCGATCGTCGCGCCACCGAAGATCACCCCTGACTGCAGCAGCCACTTGCACCGGCGGTCCCATTCGGTGAACTCCGTAAAGTCGTCGTTGAGGCTGATGTGCCCGTCAGCTTCCATCGCCAGGAGTGTTACGGCGGTGAACGTTTTGGTGATCGATGCGGCCAGATAGCTCGTATCGGTTGTGGTGGGTTCCTCGGCGTCGTGGTCCTGGTACCCATAGGCGCCGGCAAAGAGCACCTCATCGCCCCGGGAGATGGCGATCGACAGGCTGGGTATTTTCTGCTCCAGCCTGAAGCGACGAGCAAATGCGTCAAATTCCTGACGGTTGTCGTTTACCGGGTGAGCGGTCGGTGCGTCGGCAGCGGCGCTGAATGCGTGGCCCCCACCGAGGCCGACCGAAGCGATGGAGAGCGCGCCGACAACCAACTTGAAGGTTGCGGTTATTGCGCGTTTTGTCAGCAGGTTCATACCGCGCAGCATACTACCGGACGGCCACTGTGGTCTGGAGCGAAGCCTGCAGTGGACTAGCTTCGATGTAGCGTCCTGAAAGATTGCGGTTGTCGTGGCGCGCGGGCATCTGTATTGTGCGCCACCGCCTTTCCCTCGGCGCCCCGTGATTGGCGGAGGCCATCGGGGGGCTATCAGGACACCTCATGCCAACGCCCGATGCCGACGCGATTTCCTTTCGCGACCTCGACCTCCCTGCTGAACTTCTCCGCGCGCTCGAGGCGGTCGGCTACGAATCACCTTCGCCCATTCAGGCCGGCGCTATTCCGCTGCTCATGCAGGGCAAGGACCTGCTGGGACACGCGCCGACCGGTACCGGTAAGACGGCCGCCTTCGCGCTGCCGCTGATCTCGCGGGTAGATATCAAAAACAGCGCCGTACAGGTGCTGACACTGGTGCCCACGCGGGAGTTGGCTATCCAGGTCGCCGAGGCGTTTCAACGCTACGCGTCCCACATCTCAGGTTTTCACGTGTTGCCTGTGTATGGCGGGCAGGATTACGGCGGCCAGCTGCGTCAGCTCAAGCGTGGTGTGCACGTGGTGGTGGGTACGCCGGGGCGGATCATGGATCACATGCGTCGCGGTACGCTGGTGCTCGGTGGGTTGCAGGCGCT
The DNA here is from genome assembly GCA_030432795.1 of Gammaproteobacteria bacterium. Lineage (GTDB taxonomy): Bacteria > Pseudomonadota > Gammaproteobacteria > Pseudomonadales > Azotimanducaceae > SYFY01. The sequence continues at coordinate 6,301 of JAUILW010000127.1, read as the reverse complement.
GGTGCTCGACGAAGCGGATGAGATGCTGCGCATGGGCTTCATCGATGAGGTGGAGTGGATACTGGAGCAGACACCGGCCAATCGTCAGATGGCGCTGTTCTCCGCCACCATGCCGCGGGAGATCGAACGGATCGCTCGGCGCCATCTCAACGATCCGCAGGAAGTTTCGATTCACAGCAAGACTGCGACGGCCCAGACCATCCGTCAGCGCTTCTGGCTCGTGGGCGGCCTGCATAAGCTGGACGCACTGACCCGCATCCTGGAGGCGGAGCGGCATGATGGGGTGCTCATCTTCGTGCGCACGAAGAACGCCACCGTCGAACTGGCCGAGCGCCTTGAGGCCCGTGGCTATGCGGCGTCGGCGATGAACGGCGACATGGCGCAGAAGCACCGCGAGCAGATGGTGGATCGGTTGAAGAAGGGCGGGCTCGATATCCTCGTGGCCACCGACGTAGCGGCCCGCGGCCTGGATGTGGATCGCATCAGTCACGTCATCAACTACGACATTCCATACGACACCGAAGCCTATATACACCGCATCGGCCGCACCGGACGGGCGGGACGGCAGGGAGATGCGATTCTCTTTGTCGCACCCCGTGAGCGGCGCATGCTGCAGGCGATCGAGCGTGCTACCCGTCAGCGTATCGAGCCGCTGGAGCTGCCCACCACCGAAACGGTCAACAACAAGCGCATCGCGGACTTCAAACAACGCATCACCGACACACTTGCCGCCGGTGAGCTGGCGTTCGTGCGCAGCATCGTCGAGCAGTACCAGCATGAGCACGACGTGCCTGCGCAGGATATTGCAGCCGCGCTGGCGGCGATGTGCATCGGTGACCGGCCGCTATTGCTGGAGGCTGGCCGTATGGAGAAGCGGCGTCCGGACAGCGAGATGCGTCACGAACGTGCGCCGGAGGCGACGAAGAAGAAGCGTCGTGCGGACAAGCCGTCGTCGTCCGAACGTCGGCGGCCCGAGCCGTCGATCGACATGGAGCGGTTTCGGCTCGAGGTTGGCCGTGAGCACGGGGTGGAGCCGCGCAACATCGTCGGCGCCATTGCCAACGAAGCGGGCCTCGATGCGGAGCACATTGGCCAGATCGAGATCGGTGAAACGCAATCCTTTGTGGAGCTGCCGGTGGGCATGCCGAAGGACATCTATAAGGACCTGCGCAAAGCCTGGGTATGTGGGCGACAGCTCAACATCACCCGGCTTGAGGCAGCGCCTGCGGCTCCACATAAAAAGCCTGCGGCTCCACATAAAAAGCCTGCGGCTCGGCAGAAAGAGACTGCTGCTCAGCAGAAAAAGCCTGCGGCACACGCGAAGAAGCCTCGTCGGGACAATGCGGAGGCGGAGTCTGCTCCGCGCAAGAATCGGGTGAGGAAAGTGCGGCCGTAACCGGCAACCGCATCATTCCTGGCGCTTGAAAGCCTTACGCAGCCAGCTCACGCCGGCGGCCGCGCCGAGCAGCAGGTACACGCCAAACTTCTTCAGGAACACCAGCAGGGCAGCGAACACACCCTTCTTCGCCAGTGCGCCGCCGGCGATGAGCCCTGCGATTCCATAGGCTGCCAGTCGGTCCGTAGACGGATCGAAGTCTGCGTAACGCTGGCCTTCGCGGAAGCTTGCCATGTTCAGTACGCCCGGCAGGGCCGCGTTGATCTCGTCGAGCTGTGTCATGTTGGCGATGAAATTGAGCTCCAGCGTGCCTTCGCGGCCCAGCACCCGTACGCTGTAGTTGAGCGTGTTTTCCGGTGCGTCGCCGAAGCGGAGCTCCTTGGCCCAGTGCAGACGATGGTTTGCCTGATCGTAGCTTGGCGGTGCGGCCCAGCCGACGAGTTCCACGGCTTCATAGCCAGCCTCGATGCGTTGCTCGTTGGCGTCTGCTGTGTCTGCCTGCATGCTTTCGAGAAGATCGTCGTAGTCGATATCGGCAGCGTCTTCATCGGACACGTGGCCTTCGTCGGTGTACTCAATCGTCAGGCCCCACGACCGGCTCTCCAGCGGGTTGTACTGTTTGGGAAAAATCATGCCCAGCGTACTGTCATCGGGTGGATTGCCCCATGCCTCGGTTAGAACACGTCGGGCATCCGCCGCAGACAGGTAGTAGAAGTCCTCACCCAGGTCGAGGTCTACCGGGGCGCCGTTCACCGCGACGCCGCCATGCTGCGGGTCGAGGCTGTCGAGGAACTGCATGGACCACAGGACGTATGAGCGATCATCCTCGGACAAAGCTGCCCACTCCTCCTCGGTGTAGCCCTCCGGGACGGCACCGGGTTCGGCTGCGTTGGCCATCATGCAGGCGATGGCGAAAAAACAAGCGAAGAGCCTGCGGGGTAGTGTTGCGTTCATAGTGTGGGTCCTGACTCTGGGTCGAGATATCGCGACGGGTGGTACGGGTCGACGATCTTTTGTGGAAGATCCGGCGATGGTACGCGTTGTCGATGCCCGATATTGTGAGCTTGTTATCCGTTCACTTGCTGGTCCCCTGCGGCAGGAACCCAGGAAAATTTAACTACGGAAAACTACGCAGACAACTACGTCAATGAGGCGCCGTCAGGTGCTGCGGGTACTGCGTATCAGGTCAATGATCACCTGCGCCACCTGCTCTGGCGCGTTTTCCTGAACGAAGTGGCCTCCGCCCTTGATCGTGGTATGCGGCAGGCCTCTGGCTCCCGGAACCCGCGTTTTGAACGCGGCCTCACCGCCACGGGTTACCGGGTCGTTGTCGGCAAACGCGCACAGAAAAGGTTTATCGAATGCTTCGAAAAACTCCCACGCTCGCCGTTGTGCGTCCAGCGAAGGGGAGGTCGGCAGCGTTGGCACCTGGCTCGGCATGGCGCGAGGGCCCATCTTGTAGCTCGGGTCCGGGTAGGGGGCGTCGTAGGCGCGGGCGATGTCTGTGGGCAACGGCGAAGTGACACCGGCCCGGTTCATTAGATACTTCAGTAGCTGAACGGGCTTCGACGGCGGCTGCAGCATCATGGACATGAAAAAACCGATCGGCAGGTCCTCCGTCTCCCAGCACCATTTCTGCCAGTAGGCAAATTTCTGAGCCGGGTGACCGCTGCTGCCCATGCTGCCGAGCGCTTTCTGCAGTTCGAGCAAGCTGGGTGTGGGCGCGTCGGCGCGAAACGCTTCCACCGCGCGCACCACCGCTTCAGGCACGTCGGGGTTGTACGGCAGGCCGGTGTTGGAGATCACCACGCGGTCGAAGCGCTGGGGGTGCTCGACAATCATGCGCAAGCCAATGAGCCCGCCCCAGTCCTGACCGAAGAAGGTGATGGCGCTCAGATCGTTGGCGGTGAGCCAGCGTCCCATCCAATCCACCTGCCGTTTGTAGGAGTAGTCCTCCCTGGCTGCGGGTTTGTCGGATTTGCCGTAGCCCACGAGATCCGGCGCGATGACCCGCATTCCTGCGGCGGTGAGGTGCGGGATGACGTTGCGGTACAGGTAGCTCCATACCGGCTGGCCGTGCATGCACAGCACCACAGGACCATCGGCGGGACCTTCGTCCAGGTGATGTATGCGTATCTGCTCGCCTGCATCCGTGGAAATCGTCGTGTAGTGTGGGGCGAACGGGTAGTCGGGCAGATCGGCGAAACACGCATCGGGTGTTCTTAGGATCTTCATGTGGAGCCCCGTTTGTTGTAATGTAAGGCATTATAAATTAAAAGCTGCGTGGACGAATCCCTTTCTTGGCGACACAATCCAGGCTGCATTGAGACACTGCTACAGGAGAACCTACATGCGCGAAGCGCTCATCGTTTCCACCGCCCGAACACCCATCGGCAAGGCGTACCGGGGCGCTTTCAACAACACTACCGCGCCGACGCTGGGCGGCCACGTCATCCAGCATGCGGTGGCGAGAGCCGGAATCGACCCGGCGGAAGTGGATGATGTGGTCATGGGCGCGGCAATCCAGATGGGCAGCGCTTTCCAGAACGTCGCGCGACAGAGCCTGTTGAAGGCGGGGCTGCCGGATTCCGTCTCCGGACAGACCATCGATCGACAGTGCTCCTCGGGCATGATGGCGATCTCCATTGCTGCCAAGCAGATCATCGCCGATGGCATGGATGTCGCAATCGGCGGTGGGGTGGAATCGATCTCCATGAATCAGACTGGCGATATGTTCGTCATTCCTGATCCGGAGATCCTTGCCAACCGGCCAGAACTGTACATGGCGATGATTGAAACTGCGGAGATCGTCGGCGAACGTTACGGCGTGAGCCGTGAAGCGCAGGATGCCTACGCCGCGCAGTCGCAGGCGCGCACCGCGGCCGCGCAGCAGGCCGGGGCTTTCAGCGACGAAATCGTGCCGCTGGCTTCGGTGATGAAGCTGCAGAACAAGGAAACGGGCGAGTTCACCGAGATAGAGATGAACCTCGACAAGGACGAAGGTAATCGGCCGGGCACCACGGCGGAGAGCCTGGCAGGTTTGCAGCCGGTGTTCCGCAATGGCCAGGTCATCAAGGAAGGCCGCCACGTCACTGCGGGTAACGCCTCACAGCTTTCCGATGGTGCGTCGGCCTGTGTGCTGATGGAGGCCAAGCTTGTGGAGCAGCGCGGCCTCACACCGCTGGGCGCTTATCGCGGGATTGCGGTGGCGGGCACCAATCCGGATGAGATGGGTATCGGCCCGGTGTTCGCGGTGCCCAAATTGCTGGCAAAGCATGGCCTCAGCGTCGACGACATCGATCTTTGGGAGCTGAACGAAGCCTTCGCGGTACAGGTGCTGTATTGCCGTGACAAGCTCGGCATCCCTGACGAGAAGCTCAACGTCAACGGCGGTGCCATCTCCATCGGCCACCCCTACGGGATGTCGGGGTCGCGCATGGTGGCGCATGCGCTCATCGAAGGGAAACGCCGCGGCGCGAAGTATGTGGTGTGCACCATGTGTATTGGCGGCGGCATGGGTGCCGCTGGCCTGTTCGAAGTGCTCTAGGGAGAAGATCATGTTGAAGCTGCATTTTGCGCCGAACTCCAGAGCTGGGCGAATCGTTTGGCTACTCGAAGAGCTCGAGTTGCCGTACGAGGTCAACCGCATGGACTTTCACCCCAGGGATCTGAAGTCTGATGCACACCGGGCCCGGCATCCGCTGGGCAGGGTGCCGGTGCTGGAAGATGGCGATGTGTCCATCTACGAGTCGGGCGCTATCGTCGAGTACGTGCTGGAACGGCACAAGAATGGCGGCTTGAAGCCCGCAGTCGATGCGGCTGAGTATCCTGCGTACCTGCAATGGTTTCACTACTGCGAAGGCATGGTGATGCCGCCCGTGAATACCATCGTCGTGCAGACGCTGTTACTGCCGCCGGAGCGTCGGGACGAAACCGCGCTCGGCCAGGCTCAGCGGCTGCTCACCAAGGCGCTGGTGCCGGTGGATGATGCCCTTGCTGGCAAAGATTATCTGATCGGTGACTTCTCGGCGGCGGATGTCATGCTCGGACATGCCTGTTTCATGGCCAACCGGCTCGGTTGCGTGCCGGATGAGATGGCAAACCTCAAAGGATATGTTGCACGGGTTGCTGCGCGGCCGGCGTTCGACAAGGCAATCAACATGTAGGTTCGTGAAACGCCGGCGTGATCGTCGCGGGCAGGCGACGGTCACATGCCGATGTTCATGCGTAGGCGGAACAGTTTGTGTCGCAGCCGGGTATAGACATTTCGCTGAACGGATTTTTTGCCGAATCCCGCGGGTCTGCGGGAGATCTGGATGCCATGCGCGGTACTGTTGAGTGCTTGGCGGGTAGGAGCGTGGGGCTCAGACGCCTGTGGCTTCAACGAGCGGGCATAGGCAAGAATGTCCTTGGCGTCCGCGGCCTCGAGCCCGTCTGGCAGGTCTCGTAAAATTTGCGCTCTGCGCTCCTCAAGCAGGGACAGAGCGCTGGCGCGATCTACTTTTTGCCAGAGTTTTTTCAGGTTGAAGACGCGCTTTTTGTCGATGGCAAGGCCATTGGCTTTCAGCATAAGCAGATGGCTGACCGCGTGATACAGCGTACTCTCCGCGGTGGCCACCCGCACGCGCAGATCTTCCAGGTACACCCATTGGAAGGGATCTGCCGATCTCGTGAATACGTCCAACACAAGGTTGGTTGCGCGATGTGTGAGGGAGTAGTTGTAACCATCCTGTACGCTACCGATGCGGTCGACCCAGAAGTGCTGTTGAACGGCAGGTGAGAGCAGTCGGCTCGCATCCTGGCCGGATTCTCCATAAATGAGCAGGTCCACATCCCGCAGCCCAGGCTCGGTGCCCACTCGCGGTACGAACACCCGATAGCTGAGAGAGCCGACAATCATCCAGC
>JAUILW010000861.1 GCA_030432795.1 Gammaproteobacteria bacterium | reverse complement strand
TCGAAGGCAAACGGGCTGCGAACCGTCAAGGCGTAGGCGAAGGCCACCATGAGCACCACGCACACCGCGGCGTAGCCGATGCTGCGGCCGCGCAGCCAGTGGGTGCTGCCGCCGGCAAGTTCGTGTTCCGTGGTGTAGCGGATGAGACCCGGTGGGTACTCCATCTTGTCCATGACCTGGGCGCACGCATCGATGCAGTGCGCACAACCGATGCACTCGTACTGCAGGCCGTTGCGGATATCGATGCCTGTTGGGCAGACCTGCACGCAAAGCTGGCAGTCGATGCAGTCACCCAGCGCCTCCTGCGCCTCACCGCGCTTGCGCGAGCCGCGAGGCTCGCCCCGTGCGGCGTCGTAGGAGACGATGAGCGTGTCCTTGTCGAACATGGCGGACTGGAAGCGCGCGTAGGGGCACATGTATTTGCACACCTGCTCGCGCATCCAGCCGGCATTGACGTAGGTGGCGCCGGTGAAGAACAAGGTCCAGAACGCCGCCCAGCCGGTGACCTGCAGGGTCAGGAAGTCGGCAGTGAGCTCGCGGATGGGCGTGAAGTAGCCGACGAAGGTGAGCCCGGTGAAGAACGCCCAGCCCAGCCACATGGCATGCTTGAACGTGCGTTTACGCAACTTGGTCAGACTCATGGGCGCCTGCTCCAGACGCATGCGCTGGTGGCGGGGGCCTTCCGCCACCTGCTCCATCCACATGTAGATGGCGGTCCATACGGTTTGCGGGCACGTGTAGCCGCACCACAGGCGGCCGACGATGGTGGTCACCGTGAACAGGCCGAATGCCGCAATCATCAGCAGCCAACCCAGAAGCCACAGGTCCTGCGGCCAGATGGTCAGCCCGAGTATGTGGAACTGCCGCGCAGGCAGATCGAACAGCACCATCTGCCGTTCGCCCCAGTTCAGCCAGGGAACGGCGAAATACCCCACCAGCAGCGGCCAGCCGGTGTAGAAGCGCAGGCGTTGAAACAGGCCGCCCACATAGCGGGTGAAGATTTTCTCCCGCCGCTGATAAAGGTCCTTCGGCCCAAACCCTTCCAGGCGGACCGGATCGCCAGCATCAGCACCGTTTGGCGAGTCGTTCGGCGAGCCATTCATTTTGACAGGCTCCGTACGTAGCCTGCGAGTATGTGCACCTGCTGTTCGCTCAACAGGTCGTTGAACGCCGGCATGTAGCCGCTGCGGCCGTTGCGTACCGTGAAGCTGATCTCTTCGATGCTGGAGCCGTAGAGCCACAAGTCGTTGGTCAGGTTGGGCGCCCCGAGCATGGGATTGCCCTTGCCGTCCACGCCATGACAAGCCACGCAGAAGACGTTGAAGCGGGCTTTGCCTGCTTCGGCTGTGACGGCGTCGTGTTCGAGCCCGGCGAGGCTGCGCACGTAGGCGGCGACCTCGGATACACCCTGGTCGCCCAGTGCAGCACCCCAGGGCGCCATCACGGCCTGGCGACCGTTGAGTATGGTGGCCTTGACCGCGTTGAAGTCATCGCCCCAGATCCACTCC
>JAUILW010000860.1 GCA_030432795.1 Gammaproteobacteria bacterium | reverse complement strand
GCTGATAACCCTCATCGCCGCGGCCGATCGCCGGCGCCCCGGCGGCGTTCAGTTCGGCGTGCTCGGCGGCGTCGAAGGTGTCGGCGGTACCGTAGTGGCCGTTGAGGTACCAGGACCGCTCGTAGTTGTGCGCGTGGCCGCTGTACACCACATCCACGCCGTAGTCTTCGAATACCGGCGCGAATGTCTCGCGCATATCGATCTCCGCCTGTTCGTGGTCGGAATCGTGGTTTTCGCCTTTCGTGTACGGCGGGTGGTGGAAGATGACGATGGTCCAGTCCTGGGTGTTGGCACTGAGGTCGTCCACCAGCCAGGCACGCATGGCGGCGCGCTGGTCGTCGTCGCGGTTGCTGAGCTGCGAATCCAGGCTCACCACGTGCACGTTGCCGTAGTCGAAGGCGTAGTACTGCTCGGTACCACTCGCCACACCGCCGTTTTCGCCACGGCTCGGCAGCGAGAAGATGTCGAGGTACGGCAGGCCGCCCGCGTCAGGGCCGTCGCCGTTGCTGTCGTAGCTGGCCGGGTCCGTCGACTCACTGACGCCGCCGATGGGCATCATGATCGGGCCGGACGCACATCGCGGCATGGGCCGGAACAGGCACACATTGAGAAGCCCGGCGCCCATCTCGTGGTTACCGATGGTGGGCCAGGTAGCAACCTGTCGCACGATGTTCGGATAGACGTCGAAGTAGGCGCCCTGCCACTGGGCGTCGGTGCCCTCCAGGTAGGCGTTGTCACCGAGCAGGAGTACGAGGTCCAGCGGCTCGTTGCCGGCCTGGCTTTCGTTGTACTTGAGAAACCCCTGCCTCACCAGCTCCGCCTCGCCGGGGTGCGTGTAGTGGCCCATGAACTGCTCGGTCTGCGTGCCGGAGTCACCCAGCAGCCAGATGTGCACGTTGCCATCGGCCGGAGGCTGGCCGGGCAGCGGTGCGGTGCTGAACTGCTGCTCGGGGGGTGCGCTGGCGGCGGCGCCCACCGCGTAGAAGTAGCGTGTGTCTGCCGCCAGGTCGGTAACGTACGCTGCCTTGTGCGTGCCTTCGGTAGTGGCCTCCACCAGGCGATCGAGTGCGTCTGCGGATGTGCCCAGGCATACGGCGCTCGCTTCCCCGCGCCATTTGATGATGGCGCTGTCGTGGTCGATCTGCTGCAGGAACAAACGCTCCGTGGGCTGCGCCTCGCCCGTGCAGGGATTGGCGACCTGGGTCGTGGTGGTGCAGGCCGCCAGGGAGACGCTGCATGCAGCGGCAACAACGAGGGATCGGAACGTGGTCATGCCATGGCCTCCAGGGCGGTTTTCAGCGCGCCAAGGGCACGCTTGTTGGCGTTTTTGATTGTCTCCATGTCGGGCGCCTGCTGGCTGATGTCGCCGAGTTCCGCCAGCGCAACGTGCACCGTGTCGTGCCCCGGAACCTCTGCCATGTCACGAAGCCAACGTTGCACGTTGGGGTAGGGCGATAGATCGAACACGTTGGTGAACTGCGGCTGCAACTGGCCGATCTCCACGTAGGC
>JAUILW010000859.1 GCA_030432795.1 Gammaproteobacteria bacterium | reverse complement strand
CGTACCACCGGCCGCAATCAGAATGACGTGGTGGTGGCGAGCTTCGTGCGTCACGCGTTGATCCCCGCGCGCGGCCAGGCGGTAGAAGATCGAATGGAGCGCTACTGATGGCCGACAGTGTCGATGAGCGGCAGATGCTGGATGCGATCGAGCGCTGGCTGCAGCGCGACGTGCGCCCGCATGTCATGGAGATGGAACACGACGACACCTACCCGCACGCGATGGTAGAACAGATGAAGGCCTTCGGCCTGTTCGGAGCGACCATCTCCCAGGAACACGGCGGCCTTGGCCTTTCCGCCCGCACCTACTCGAAAATCGTGGCCATGATCTCCGAGGAATGGATGAGCCTTACCGGCATCTTCAATTCGCACCTGATGATGGCAACCCTGGTGGAAAAGTTCGGCACGCCGGCGCAGCAGGCGTACTGGCTGCCCCGGTTCGTGACCGGGGAGTTACGCGGTGCGCTGGCGCTCACCGAGCCGGGTGCGGGGACCGACCTTCAGGGTATTCGCACCAGGGCCCGGGACACAGGGCAGGGCACCTGGGTGATCGACGGAGCCAAGACCTGGATATCCAACGGTATTGAGGGCGGCGCCGTTGCACTGCTGGTGAAAACGGATCCCCAGGCGGAGCCGGCGCGGCGCGGCATGAGCATGTTCATCGCCCCGAAGGTGGACGCGGAGACCGGCACGCCTTACTCGGGTTTCTCCGTGGGCCGCAAGCTCGAGAAGCTCGGCTACAAGGGCATCGACTCTGCGGAGCTGTCGTTCGATGGGTATGAGCTGGATGCGGAGCGACATCTGATCGGCGGCGAGCCTGGCCGAGGTTTCTACCAGGCGGTCAGCGGCCTGGAGCTCGGCCGCATCAACGTGGCTTCCCGCGGTGTGGGCGTGGCGCGCCGGGCGCTCAGGGAGGCGACCGCCTACGCGCAGACGCGGCAGACATTCGGTCAGCCCATCGCCGAGCATCAGGCTATCCAGCTCAAGCTCGGTGAGATGGCGACCAGAACGCGGGCGGCAGAGCTTCTCACCGACGATGCGGCGCGCGCCTACGACGCTGGTGAACGGTGCGACATGGAAGCGGGCATGGCTAAGTATTTTGCGTCTGAAGCCGCCATGGAAAACGCGCACGAGGCCATGCGCATACACGGTGCCTATGGCTACTCGAAGGAGTATCCCATCGAGCGGCTGTATCGCGACGCGCCGCTCATGTGTATCGGTGAGGGGACCAACGAGATGCAGCGCATCATCATCGCCCGGCAACTCGTGGCGCGGAATCCCGCATGATCGAGCTGCTGAAAGGGATACGTGTGCTGTCGGTGGAGCAGTACGGAGCCGGCCCCTACGGTACGCAGCTCCTGGTGGATCTTGGTGCCGAGGTGGTGAAGGTGGAACACGCCGACGCGGGCGGTGACATCTCGCGTGCGATTGGGCCTTATACCCTCGATGACCCCCGCACCGGCGCCGACAGCGAATTTTTCCAGACCTTCAACCGTGGCAAGAAAAGCGT
>JAUILW010000126.1 GCA_030432795.1 Gammaproteobacteria bacterium | reverse complement strand
GAGCATCTCGGCGCTGCGCGCACGCTGCTCGAAGCCCTGCCAGAACAGCGCACCCGCCAGATCAACAAGTCACTCAACGGTCTTTACGCACGCCTGGGCGAACTTCGGGACTGGCAGACGTTTGCAACATCCCCCAAGCGCGAGGCACTGCTGGCGGACATGCAGGCGCTCATCGAGGCGGACATCGCACCAGACGACCGTGCGGAGCGCATCAAGGCACTGCGCGCTGATTGGAACGCTCTCGGCAAGCCGGCTAACAAACACGAGCACGAACTTCGCCAGGCGTTTGACGAGGCTGCAGAGAAAGCCTTCGAGCCTTGCCGCGCCCACTTTGCCGAGCTGAACGAAGCTCGACGGGCAAATCTGACGAAGCGTCAGGCGCTCGTGGAACAGCTCACCACCTACCTGCAGACGGTGGACTGGAAAGACGCCGATCTGCGCGCCGCAGACCGCATCATGCGCACCGCCCGGCAGGAGTGGCGAGCCGCCTTTCCCGTACCGCGAGGCAAGGACAAAGCCCTCAATGAACGGTTCGAGGCGCTGCAGGACGAACTGCACAGCCACCTGAAGAAAACCTGGGACGAAAACGCCGACAAGAAGCGGGCCATCATCACGCGCGCAGAGGCGCTGTCCGCTGAAGAGGCAGGCGCCGGCACGACGGATGCGGTGAAGGCGTTACAGGCGGAGTGGAAGTCCGTAGGGCCAGTGCCAAGAAACCTGGATCAGAAGCTGTGGAGCGCATTCCGCCGCGCTTGCGACGCGGTATTCGAAGCGCGCAAGCAAGCGAGCGACGAACGCCAGGCAGCCTTTGAAGAGAAACGCAGGAGCGCCGCAGCGCTATGTGATGCCTTCGAGGAAGACAGCACACCGCCGACGCGCAAGGCGCTGGCAGAGTTTAGCGACCAGTTCAAATCCATCGGCGATCTCGGCCGCGACGGTCGTGGACTGCTCAACCGGTACGATACGCTGGTGAGCGCCTATGAGACGAAACTGGCCGAAGCCGCCCGGCGGGCGCAGACGGATGAACTCAAGGCGCTACAAGCCGAAGACGAACGGCTGGCCCGGGAAGGCGGCGAATCGACGTTCGATGTGTTCGCCAGCCGCGAAGAGGTGAAAAACTGCACCGAGCTGTTGCACGAACTCACCATCATCGCCGAGATCGTTGCGGAGCGGCCGTCGGCTCCTGAAGACGGCGCCCGGCGCATGGCCCTGCAAGTGGAGCTCATGAACAAGGGCGGCGGCACCGCGACGCTGCCCAGCCGCAAGGCGCTGCTGCAGCGGTGGTGCAACGTCGATGGCAAAGGTACCGGCGACCACGTACGCATCCTGCGTGAGCGGTTTTTTGCTGCTCTGTCCTGAGCTTCCGGTGCCGAGAGGTTAACGCTCCGGTAACACGCCTAACGCCACCCGACCGATGTAGCTGCGCGCCTGCGCCGGTGCGCCGGGCTGCATGAACGGCGCCGCCCGCACATCCCGATACAGTCGCGACAGGGTGTTGGCCGCACTGAAGGATCGCCCACCCACCACATCCATGGCCTTGTTGACACAGCGTATCGCCGCTGCATTGACCAGCGTCTTCGCGGACATGTAGGACTGCATGAAGCCGTGCGCCTCCTCGAGGCTCGGTGGTTTTCCTGCGTGCTCTGCAAGAAACACATCCACGGCGGCGGCGGTTTGCGCCAGCACCGCTCGACACTGCACGAGCTCGAGCTGTGCTTCCGCAATCAGCGTATGCACACCCGCATCGTTTGCAGCCTCCGCTTGCGCCACCTCAACGGCAATTCGAGTCGCTGACTCCGCGATACCGAGAGATGCACCCACCAGCGGCAGGTTGGCAAGCGCTCGCTGCAGCAGGCTCGCCACGCTCCATTGTCCCCAGGGACCCGTAATGCGCACCGCACCTGGCGGCACGGAGACATCCTCGAAACGGACACTCTGTGAGCCCGACGCACGCATGCCGAGGGCATCCCAATCCTCGCCCTGCACAATGCCGGGCGTATGGATGGGCAGCATGGTGGAAGCGATGTGGTCACCGTCGTCATCGCGCAGGCGCAGGTTCATGGCCAGATGGGTGGCGATGGGCGACATGGTGACGAACATCTTCGTGCCGTTGATGCGGTAGTTGCCGTCGCTGTGCATCACCGCCTCAGTGTGCGGGTGCAGGTTGTCGGTGCCGCGCTCGGTGGCCGTCGCGCAGATGCGCATGCGCGCCGCTGCGATAGCGCGCAGCGCCTGTTCTCCGCCGCCCGATTGCGCATACGCCAGCGCCATACCGCGGCTCACACCCAGGTGCATGTTGCTGGCGATGGCAACCGACGCGTCATAAGAGGCAAGCTCGGCGATGATCAGCGCCCAGTCGTGCACCGAGGCAAGCCCGCCACCGCCAAGCGTTGCCGGTACGAATGCCGCCAATACGCCCTCGGCCTCCAGGGCCTCAAAGCTCGCGCTGCTCATGACGCCCGCGCGATCGCTCGCTGCGGCATGCTCCACGAGCACCGGTGCGCAGCGCCGGCAGGCAGCAAGGACGGCAGCGCCTGCTTGCGTATGAGGAGCGATCACGCCACCCAGGCGCCTTTCTGCATGACGCGCAAACGTGCATGGTCCTGAAGCACGCAGATATCGGCCAGCGGATCGCCGTCCACCAGCAGCAGATCTGCGCAGGCACCCTCGCGCAGCACGCCAAGGCTGCCATTCGGATCGAACGCCTCTCCGCCATTGCGGGTGGCGCAGATCAACGCCTCTGCCTCGCGCATGCCGAACAGCCTGACGAAGTACTCCAGATCCTTCGCATAGGTCCCATGCGGGGCGATGGAGATGCCGTAGTCACCGCCCACCACCAGACGCACGCCAACTTTGCGCAGCTTCGCCACGCTCTCCACCGTCGCCTCGATTTCCCGTTCGTAGCCCTGTGCGCGCACGGTTTCCGGCGATATGCCAAGAGTTTCGCATTGCGCGAGGTATTGTACTTCCCAGGCAATAGCCGGCCCGACCACCAGCCGATCCCGGCGCTGCGCCAGCTCGTCCACCGCCTCGTCATCCAGGTAGTTGGCATGGCCAATGAAATCAACGCCCGCACGGGCCGCCTGCTTCACCGCTGCCGCGCACCGGGAATGGCTGGCCACACGCAGGCCGCGGCGGTGCGCCTCGTCGACGATGGCGTCCGCCTCCTCGTCACAGAACGTCACCTCGCCTGTGCGCGCCGTGAGGTTGATGTTCTCGCCGTCGTTGAACATCTTCACCACATCCACACGCTGCTTGCGCTGCTCACGCACCGCCTTGCGCAACGCCCAGGGACCATCGGCAATCTGGCTCAAGCCGCCGCCGGAGTCGATGTTGCTGGCTGTTGCGCCAAGGTCACGCCCAGCGGCCAGAAGCCGCGGCCCCTTGATGCGCCCCTCGTTGATGCTGTCGCGCAGTGCCACATCGATTCGGTAGGTGGAGCCGAAGCTGATGGCGGAGGTGAACCCCGCGCGCAGCATGAGCTCGGAATTGCGTACCGCCGTGATGGTGGCGACTTCCACCGGCGTTTCGCCGATCGCGAAGGGGCTCGCATCGGCAAAGGACAGGTGCGCATGGGTTTCGGTCATGCCGGGCATGAGGAACTTGCCCTGGGCATCCTGCCGCGGCACGTCGTTACCGGTATCCGGCAACGCAGCGCCTGGGCCGGCATAGCGTATCCGACCGTTTTCCACCCACACCGCACCGTTGTCGATGACCTCTTCATTCTCAGCCGTGAACAGCCGGGCGTTCTCGATGATCATGCGCGTACCCTCAGTCGGCGAAGAAGACTTCCTTCTTCTCGCCATTTGGCCCGTAGACCGGCTCACCTCGCTCAACGAGGTAGGCCTGGTTGATGCTTTCCTTGATGCCGGCGCTGCCGAGCAGCTCCACCATCTTCAGGTAGTTCGGGTGCTTGAAGTGTGCCGCCAGGCTGTCGCTGTCGTCCCACAGCTCGTATACCTGAATGCGTGTGGGTATCGACGGATCCGGCGCGAAGCAGTAATCCCGGCAGCCTTCCTCCTCCACGCGAGTGGCCAGCTGCACCTCCCGGGTGAGCTCCACCGCGCGGTCACGGTCCTGCTGGTTTTCGAATTCGAGCGCTGCTACCACGATGATCATGCTGATTCCTCTTTGCTTCTCGTCCAGCGGCGATGGGACGGACCCTCCACGCCGCGTTGTTCCCCCGCATGCTCCGGATAGACCGATGCGGTGTACAGATCGCCATGGGCGTCCATGGCCAGTTGATGAATGTATATGGCGATGTTCTCCACCCGCTCGATCACCTCACCGGTGTCCTCATCGAGCACCGCAAGGTTACTCATCTTGTCGCTGGCGTAGATACGCTTGCCGTAGGTGGCGAGGCTGAGCGGCGTAATGTGCGTCCACTCGTCTATGTAGTTGCCGTCAGCGTCCAGACGCTGGATACGGTGCTGACAGCCTTCCTCGGTGCGTGTGCGGTGCGACTCGATCTGACCCGGCACGGTCATGTAGTCATGGAAGTTGCCCCCGCAGAGGTCCGCCACGAGGATGCGCCCCTGAGAATCTTCGGTAATGGCGTGCGGTGTGTTGAACTCCGCCGGCCCGCGGCCCCATTGCCCTACGGACTTGATGAACTCACCCTCAGGCGTGAAGAACACGAGCCTCGAGTTCCAGTAGCCATCCGCCACCACGATGTTGCCGCACTGCTGCACCAGCACCGCCGTGGGGCCATTGAAGTGTGTCTCATCGCAACCCCACTCAGCGAAGGTGCCGAGCTCGAGCAGCAGCTCGCCTTCCGGGGTGTACTGCCGCACGGTGTGGCCGTCGCGATCGGTGGTCCAGAACGTGCCGTCCTTTTCGATGTAGATCGTGTGCCCGCCAAGCGCAAAGCCGCGCTCGTCCGAGGGGCCCCACTTGCCGAGGTAGTCGCCGTCGCGGTTGAACATGGACACGCTGCTCTTGCCCATCTTGCTGCTCATGGCCATTGGATGCGCGGCCCAGTGCTCGATGTCGCGGGTGAACAGGTATATGACACCTTGCGCATCCACCGCCACGCCGGAACCCATCTCGAACTCCATGCCGGCAGGATACTTGGGCCACGGGTCCACCCGCCGGTATCCGCCGCGCGGATCGGCGCTGTCCGTATCGTTGCTTACGTCATGCGAAATGCACATGGCCCCTCCCCCGTTGTCAGACCATCCGCTGCCAGAATGCCATCATGTCGCCATGAAAAACATCCGCGAGACCATCGGCTGAGCCGATGTGCGCGCCCCGTCGGCCGTAACCCGCCTTGATGCCATAGAGCATCAGCTCACGCTCGGTGAAATCGGCGTTGGCTTCGCCGCTGGCCGGATGCACACAGACGCCGTCGTCGCGGATGTAGACCGTGGGTGCTCCTGGGGCCACAGAGGCGTCTGCCACGAGCTCCAGCGGCGTGTCGCGGTCAAAGCTGTGGTGCGCGCCGGCGACGATGCGGCAGGTGGCGTCGGCGCCGAGCAGCGCCATGGCCTGCATGTAACCCTGCACCTGCTGCGCCAGGCACCACTCATCGCGATCGCCGATGATCGAGCGCACCCGCGTGCTGCCCACGTTCGGCCGAAGAAACTGTTGGCCGCACCAGGGGTAGGCGGCATAGGTGCTGTGCAGCCGCGGCACGCCGTGCATTTTCTCGCTGAGACATGCCGCCGCCAGCACCGCCGAGCCGCCACGGCTGTGGCCCTGGGCGCCGATACGCGCAGCATCGATGTCGGCACGGGCCGCAAGCACGCCAGCCGCCGCCACCACATCCCAGGCGCTGGCCGCAAACGAGTACTGTGCCTGGTTGGCCACGGTAGACGTCACACCGCGTCTTCCGAAAGGATCCAGCACGCAGGCGGCTATTCCGGCTGGCACCAGCAACTCCGCCTTGTACAGGTGTGACGGCGCCACACCCAGGCTCCCCGGTACCACGAGCACAACAGGCCAACCTTTCGGCGGCGGCTGGCCAGAAGGGAGAAACAGCTGTGCATTGAGACGCGTCTCAGGCGCCGCCGCACCGCTGATCAGTGCATGGAAGTTCGCTGGATCGGCGGATGCGATGTCCAGCGGCTCGCCTTCCAGCCCATTCGCAAGCCGAACCGGTTGCTCATCGAAAATGATCTGTGCCATGCGGCAAAGCTACCACGACCCGTGGGTTCAGGTCTTCGCGCGCAAGGCCTCGGATTCCGGTTCACTGGCGGTGACTTCCAGCTTGTAGGCAGCGCCCGCAGACCACTCGAGCACCCCGGGCTTGTCGAGCTGCAATCGCAGAACACCGCTGTGCATGGGGGCCATGTGTCCCTGGGGATCTACATCGAACACCGTTACCTCGAGACGCACACCATCCGTCGTGCGCCGCCCCGGCAGCATCTCGATATGCCGATTGTCCCACCGCACTCCAGCGAGGCGATCCGGGCTAACCAACAGGCTGATTTCGGATCGGTAGACATCGTCTTGCGTCACGGCTTCGCGCAGCTTGAGCCGCAGAAAAACCGCCCCATCCTCCGATCCGCCCTCGCGGGTTCCGGCCACCGGCCGACTGAAGGGCTTAATCACGTGCGCCCGGGAAAGCCAGGTCGGGTCGTCGAGGAATGCCTGGGGTGCGACGAAGACGCGGGTACCCACCTGCCGGTAGGCGAGCCCCTGGTGGGCGAGAAAGGCCCGCAAAATAGTGTCTGCCGTCGACTTCGGATGGGTCCAGTTCACCTGCGCATAATCCTGATCCGGATAGACGTAAAACGTTCCGCCAACGACGCCAGCGATGCTGCGCATCGCCTGCAGGAAGTCAACGTTGTTCATCTCCACGCGCCAGGACTGCTCCTCCTCGACGACCACGGCGCTTCCACTTTGTGCCGCGCGCACCGGCAGCACCGTGTAGCAGACGAGAACCAGCGCCAGGACGGCGGCAAATCTATGGCGTCGATCCGCTCGAACCTCTCGACCAAGCGCACGAAGCCTGCGCATGTTGAGCGAGGCGCTGCGCGCCATGCCAAAGCCGGGGCTGCCGACGCTGCCCGGCGACACGTCGCGTACCAGCTCCGCCAGATCGGCGCGGTAGCGCCTTCGTCCGAGCTTAGCGGCACAAGCTTCGTCGCACTCCAACTCCATTTCCCGCCGCGCCACCCACACCAATAACCACACGGCCGGGTGCCACCAGAAAACGCAGCGCAGCACCGTCAGCACGCAGGCCATATGTGGATGCCACAAGCGCACGTGCATGCTTTCATGCTCGAGCACCGTGTCGAGCCGTGGGCTGTGCAGGAGCCCCGCGCCTATCCAGATCTCCGCCCGCCCCAACCAGGTGGCGGCAGCCTGCGTCGAGCCAGGTACCACCCACACCCCTGACGCTGATTTGTGTGCGCTGCGCCGACGCGCGCCCAGCAGGCGTCTCTGACGCAGCAATACATACAACGCGGCCAGGCCACCGGAACCCGGCAGCAGCCACCACAGCGGTGCCGCTTCTGCCGTAACAGCGGGCATGGTCGACGCCCCCATCACCGGAAGCGCGATAACAACCTCTCCAAGCACCGGCAGGGCTTCGTCCACCCGAATGGCCGGCAGCAGGTGCCACGGTAGGAGAACCACGATCAGCGTGCGTAGCGCGATGCGTAGCCGCCATCTCGCAGGTGCGCCACCAAGCACCACAAGCAACAGGCTGCCGATTGCCGCCACTTTCAGGCCCATCAGCAGATAATCGATCATGGTTCGTTCGCCTCCTTGCGCTCGCGGATCAGCCGTTCGAGAAACTCCAGGTCCTCGGCGGTCAGCGCCTCATCGCGCAACAGACGCGTAAACATGGGCCGACGGTCGCCACCGAAAAGACCATTCACCAGCCTGTCGAGCATCGACTCCTCCACCGCCTCAGGTGCGACAGCAGCGGCAACGACAATGGTGCGGCCTTCCTGGCGCACGCGGCGCACCGCGCCCTTCTTCTCCAGCCGATCGAGCATGGTTTTCACCGTGGAGTAGCTCACCGGTCGATCGTTGCGCACAGCCTCGTGCACATCGGGTGCGGTGGTCTCGCCAAGCCGCCACACGGCCTGCATCACCTCCAGCTCCGTTCCTGTCAGGTGCATATACGGCACTCCCG
>JAUILW010000858.1 GCA_030432795.1 Gammaproteobacteria bacterium | reverse complement strand
GGTGTGGAAAGCACCTCTCGCGCCGAACGCCGCATGGTGTGCAACGACGGCACCGAAATCTGGACCAACTTCCACGTGGTCGCACAGCGCGCATCGGAAGATCACAGCACCTACCTGATCGTGCAGATCGCCGACATCACCGAGATGAAGAACAGCCAGAAACGCATGGAGCGCCTGGCCTTCTACGATACGCTCACCAACCTCGCCAACCGCACGCTGTTCCACGAGCGCCTGCTGCACGCCATCGACCACGCCCAGCGGCGCAATTCCTGCGCGGCACTGATGTACCTGGACCTCGATCAGTTCAAGCGCGTGAACGACACCCTGGGCCATGAGGCCGGTGACAAGCTGCTGCGCGAAGTAGCCACCCGGCTGAAGGAGTGCGTGCGCAAGGAAGACACGGTTGGTCGCAACGGCGGTGACGAATTCACCGTGCTCCTCTACGACATCAAAACACCGAACGACGCCGGCAACGTGGCGGAGAAGATCCTGCAGCGGCTGCGCATGCCCATTGATCTCAACGGCCATCCGCTGGTGGTCACCACCAGCATCGGCATCACTATCATCCCCAACGATGGCACGGTGCCCAACGAGCTGATGAAGAACGCAGACCTCGCCATGTACCGGGCGAAGGAGCGTGGACGCAACAACTTCCAGTTCTACTCGGACGAGATGAACTCCAATGCAACCAACCGCCTGCGCATGGAGTACGAAATCCGCAGCGCTCTGGAAAACAACGAGTTCGAACTCTACTACCAGCCGAAAGTGCGCATGACCGATCAACGTATCGTCGGCATGGAGTGTCTGATTCGCTGGGACCACCCCACCCGCGGCCTCATCGGCCCACACGAGTTCATCGAAGTGGCCGAAGAAACAGGCGCCATCATCGACATCGGCAGCTGGGTGATTCGCGCCGCCTGCGAGGCTGGCAGAGCGCTGTCCGAGATCAACGGCATGCCGATCTACACGGCGGTGAACATCTCGCCGCGGCAGTTCCGCGATCCGAACCTCGTGCAGACCATTCAGCGGGCGTTGCGCCAGACCAAGCTGAACCCGAACTTCCTGGAGCTGGAAATCACGGAAACCATGCTCATGCAGGACATCGACGTGGCGCTGGCCACCCTGAACCGTCTGGCGGATCTGGGCCTGCGTTTCGCCATCGACGATTTCGGCACCGGCTATTCGTCGCTGAACTACCTGAAGAAGTTCCCGATCAACACCGTGAAGGTCGACCGCAGCTTCATCATGGACATCCCGCACAACCCGGACGACATGGAAATCTCCGCCGCGGTAATCGCCATGGCGCACCGTCTGAACATGGAGGTGGTCGCGGAAGGCGTGGAAACCGAGGAGCAGCTTCGCTTCCTGCAGCGTCAGCAGTGCGACTACGGCCAGGGTTACCTGTTCGCCAAGCCGGTGCCGTACGATGTGTTTCGCGCGCTTCTGGCACCAGAGCGGGCTCAGCAGTCTCTACGCTCAGCCGGTTGACGCTCAGCCGGTTGACGTTCAGTCAG
>JAUILW010000857.1 GCA_030432795.1 Gammaproteobacteria bacterium | reverse complement strand
TTGCGCGCTTCTCCATGCGGGTACCGGCGTCGACGCTGCGCACCTTCGTACAGCGCCGGCCTGCACCTGCGCAGGTGCCCGGAGGGCGGTTGGTGGAGTGGTCGGAGCATGTCTACTTCGCCGCCGAGCTTGCCGCCGGCTATGCGCTGTCCTCAGCGCAGGACTGCGTGTTGCCGCATGGCACCCTGCGGGTTGCGGATCTGCAGGCAAAACGGCTCGAAGCACGTTTCGGGGTCGCTGGGGTCGTTTGGCCGCACGGCCCACGGCCGGAGCCGGCCGGGGAGGTGTTGCGGCGTCTGGGCGTGCCCGCCTGGCTGCGTGATCGCGTGCCGCTGGTGTTCTCAGACGGTGCACTGGTGGCGATGGCGGATCTGTGCGTGGCGCCGGCGGTGGACGTCGCATGGTCGCCCGCGGATGCCAGCGGGAACTTTTTGCCGCGCCGCTGACAATAAGGGTGAAGCACAACAAAAGAACCGAGCGTGCCCAGCGACGCTGAACTCATTGCCCGACTCGCCGACGGATGTGAAGCGAGCTTCACCGCGTTCTACGAGCGTCACGCCGACGCGCTGTACCGATTTGCGCTGGCGGTGTCTGCCTCGCGTGCTGTCGCGGAAGAGGCCACCCAGGAGGTCATGCTGCGGGTTTTGCAGCAACCGCAGCAGTTCGATGCGCGCCGCTCGTCCAGTGCCCGCAACTGGCTCTACGGACTGTTGCGAAACCACGTACGCGCGCTGCTCGACCGCAGGCCCACGGATGCGCCGGCGGCCAACGGTGACGAGGTGCCGGTGCGCTCAGCCGAGGCGGAGGCGGCGTGGTTGCAGCTGCAGCAGGGCATCGGCAAGGCGATCGCCGCATTGCCGCTGGATCAGCGGGAAGTGTTGGTGATGTGCTGCCTGCAGGATGTCGACTACGCGGCGGCGGCGGACATTCTCGGTGTGCCCGTTGGCACCGTACGTTCGCGGATCAATCGGGCGCGCACGGCGCTGAAAGGGTCATTCGAGGCGCAGCAGGGTGTGGCGCTCGAGGAGTTGAAACATGAGTACTACTGACAAAGCCCTCGACGAGGCGCTGGCGCAGCAACGCCGCGCGCTCGACAGGCAAACCGCGCCGCCCGCTTTGCACCGTCGGCTTGTGCAGCAGCTGCCGCGTAAACGGCGCTGGTGGCCTTTGCCGCCGTATGCGGGCATTGGACTTGCGGCCGGTATTGGCATGGCGGTGCTTGGCGCATTCCTCTGGCAGGGGTCGTTGCCCCCAGAGGCGCCGGCAGCCGTGCCCGAAAACAGCTTCACCGTGGTGCGCCAGCAGGTGCCCGTGCGCACCTTTTCGGTACGCACCGGACCAGCCACCCGGATGGTGGATGCCACCATCGTCCGCGACGGCCGCGGCCTAGCGCACGCCGTTTATCTGCACCAAGCCAACCCGTCACTCTGAGAGGAAAGCGTTATGAAAATACTGGTGATTGCCGCAACTGTGGTTCTGTTTACGGTTCAGGCGCTCGCGGCCGAAGTGGTGGTGC
>JAUILW010000856.1 GCA_030432795.1 Gammaproteobacteria bacterium | reverse complement strand
CGGCCGCGGTCGTAGAGCTCGTTCAGCAGCGTGTAGTGCCAGAACGTCGCCCAACCCTCGTTCATCACCTGCGTCTGCCGCTGTGGGTAGAAGTACTGCGCGATCTTGCGCACGATCCGCACCACTTCGCGCTGCCAGGGTTCCAGCAGCGGCGCGTTCTTCTCCAGAAAATAGAGGATGTTCTCCTGGGGCTCGGCGGGGAACGTCGGCTCTTGCACCTCTCCATCCCGCGCGGAGACCGGCAGCGTACGCCACAGATCATTGATGCTGCGCTGCACGTAGGCTTCGCGCTCACGCTGGCGCCGACGCTCCTCCTCGGCAGAGATCGGGTAGGGACGCTTGTAGCGATCCACCCCGTAGTTCATCAGGGCGTGGCATGAGTCGAGCACGAGCTCCACCGCCCGGACACCGTGCTTCTGCTCACACTCGGCGATGTAGCGCTTGGCGAACAGGAGGTAGTCGATGATTGAGCCTGCGTCCGTCCATGTGCGGAACAGGTAGTTTCCCTTGAAGAAGGAATTGTGCCCGTAGCAGGCGTGGGCGATGACCAGCGCCTGCATGGTCATGGTGTTCTCCTCCATGAGGTAGGAGATACACGGGTTGGAATTGATGACGATTTCGTAGGCCAGTCCCATGTGACCCTTCTTGTAGTGCGCCTCCGTCTCGACGAAATGCTTTCCGTACGACCAGTGGTTATAGCCCAGCGGCATGCCGATTGAGGAATAGGCATCGATCATCTGGTCCGAGCGAATCACTTCGATCTGGTTCGGATAGGTATCGAGCCCGAACTCCCGGGCAATGGCCCCGATCTCGCGATCGTAGGTTTCGATCAGATCGAAGGACCAGTCGCTGCCAGTGGAGATCGGTTCGCGCACGCTCATGCTGCCTCCCTGCGGCTGAACAGCTCATGAAACACCGGGTAGATATCTCCGAGTTCTCGGATGTGTTGTTGTGCGAACACGTCTGGAAATCGCTTGGCTACCGCCTCGTACTCCCGCCATAGCGCCTGATGCGTGCGGCGGGTGATCTCCACGTAGGCGAAGTACTGCACCACAGGCAGCAGATCTTCGCTGAGAATCCTGCTGCACACCGGCGAATCATCGTTCCAGTTGTCACCGTCGGACGCCTGTGCCCCGTAGATGTTCCATTCATTCGGCGAGTAACGGTCCTGCACGATCTCATTCATGAGCTTCAGCGCGCTCGACACCACGGTGCCGCCGGTCTCGCGAGAGTAGAAAAACTCCTGCTCATCGACCTCTTTGGCCACCGTGTGATGGCGAATGAAAACCACCTCGGTGCGGGCGTAGTGGCGCTTGAGAAACATGTACAGCAGCAGGTAGAAGCGTTTCGCCATGTCCTTGATCTGCTGATCCATGGAGCCGGAGACATCCATGAGACAGAACATCACCGCCTGCGATGTGGGCATAGGCTGCTTGAGATGCAGGTTGTAACGCAGATCACGCTGATCCAGAAACGGCACCCGCAGCACGCGACGGCGAAGCCGTGCGATTTCTTCCTCA
>JAUILW010000855.1 GCA_030432795.1 Gammaproteobacteria bacterium | reverse complement strand
GGAACATCGCCGGCGTCACGAACGGCCGCGCATGCGTGAAGATGTGCACGATGAACAGGTACAGGCACACGGCGCTGACCGTCGCCTCGATGACGACCTCGGTGGATTGAAACCACGACAATGCGTTGCCACGGTCCATCATGAGCTGGAAGCTGCCGATGGCGATGCTCAGATAGGCAAAACCCGCCACATCGAAAGGGCGGGTCCGATCTTCATGGCGGCTCGCTGGCACCGTCGCGCTGGCACCGAGATAGGCAATGATGCCCACCGGCAGGTTGATGAAGAACACCCAACGCCAACCGTACAGCTCGATCAACCAGGCGCCGAGGGTCGGGCCAATGATCGGCCCGAACATGACGCCAACGCCAAACATGGCCATGGCAGGCCCGTACTGATCCGGCGGGTAGACGTCGAGCACCGTGGCTTGTGCCAGGGGGATCATCGCAGCACCGAACGCCCCCTGCAGGATACGGAACAGCACCATCTCTTCCAGGTTGGTGCTGAGCCCACACAGCACCGAGGTAACGATGAACCCAGCGATGCTGATGAGGTAGAGGCGCCGCCGCCCAAGCCGGTCGGCCAGGAACCCGGCCATTGGCGTCATAATGGCCGACATGACGATGTATGACGTGAGCACCCAGGCCACCTGCTCCTGGTTGGCAGAGAAGGTGCCCTGCATGTGCGGCAGAGCCACCGCAGCGATGGTGGAGTCCAGCGTGTAGATGAACGTGCCGAGCACCAGGCTCGGCATCATCAGCGGGTGTGGTGCCTGGCTCACCAGTCCGGCAGCAGGTCGCGCCAGGTGCGTGTCTGGCGCGTGTCGATTTCCACCACCGCGCTCATGCCCATACGCAGGTCCTCCGCTGGCGCCTCGAGCTCCACCTTTACGGGGATGCGCTGCACGATCTTCACCCAGTTACCGGTGGCGTTCTGCGGTGGCAGCAGCGCAAACTCGGCACCGGTGGCCCGGGCGATGCTCTGCACCCGGCCCTCAAAAGTACGATCAGGGTAGGTATCTACACGCACGATCACGCGCTGACCGGGCAACACATGGGTAAGCTGCGTTTCTTTGAAATTGGCTTCCACCCACATGTTGCGATCCGCCACCAGACCCAGAGACGGGCTGCCCCGTTCGATGAAGTCGCCAAGCCGCGGTACGTTGGTCACCACGCCGTCAAAGGGCGCGCGCAGCACAGTGTGGCTGAGGTCCAATCGGGCTTTGTCCAGAGCCGCCTGCGCCCCCTGCACGTTCGGATGGCTGGCCGCACTCAGGGTGGGATCGCCCGCCAACCGTGTCAGCAGATGCGCCGCGTGCTCGCGGGAAACCGCCACGCGTTTTTCCGCCGCATCCAGCCCATGTCGCGTGCGATCCAGGTCTTCCACCGTGCCGAGATTCTTCTCTTTGAGCTCCTGCTGGCGCCGATACTGCGCGCGCGTAAACTCGATGTCGGCCTCGAAGAGCTCGATCTCCTTCAGCGCCTGAGCGTACGCCAGCTTGTCACTCTCGACATCAATGGCTGCCTGCC
>JAUILW010000854.1 GCA_030432795.1 Gammaproteobacteria bacterium | reverse complement strand
CAGATGTCGCAGACGCGGGGCTACCGCACCGGCGGCACCGTGCACATCATCGTCAACAATCAGATCGGCTTTACCACGCACCAGCGCATCGACGCGCGTTCCACAGATTACTGCACGGAAATCGCCAAGATGGTGCAGGCACCGATATTCCATGTGAATGCAGACGACCCGGAGGCGGTGCTGTTTGTCACCCGCCTGGCGGCGGACTACCGCATGGAATTCAAGAAAGACGTGGTGATCGACCTGATCGGCTACCGGCGGCGCGGCCACAACGAGGCGGAGGAGCCGGCCAAGACGCAGCCGATCATGTACCAGAAGATTCGCAAGCATCCCACCGCGCGCACCGTATACCTCGAGCAGCTCGTCGCTGACGGCACTATCACTCAGGCCGACGGCGACGCGGTAGCGGATGACTATCGGCGCGTGCTCGACGAGGGTGGTCACGTGGCGCTATCCATCGTCAGCGAGCCGGACTCGAATCTGTTCGTGGATTGGCGCCCGTACCTGGGCCACGACTGGACCAGCGCTGGCGACACCCGCGTGCCGGCGTCGCGTATCAAAGCGCTGAACGGCAAGCTCGAGACCCTGCCGGAGCACTTCGTGCTGCACCGGCAGGTGAAGAAGATCATTGAAGACCGACATCGCATGGCGGCGGGCGCCATGCCGGTGAACTGGGGTTTCGCCGAGATCATGGCCTACGCCACGCTCATCGAGGAGGGGTATCCTGTGCGCCTCACCGGGCAGGATGTGGGCGTGGGCACGTTCTCTCATCGGCACGCGGTGTACCACGATCAGAAGGCGGGCAAGCGGCACATTCCGCTCAACCTGCTCAATGAGCACACCCGCTTCGACATATACGACTCGCTGCTCTCCGAAGAAGCGGTGCTTGCCTTCGAGTACGGCTTCAGCGCCAGCACGCCGCACGCGCTGGTCATCTGGGAGGCACAGTTCGGCGATTTCGCCAACGGCGCTCAAGTGGTGATCGACCAGTTCATCTCCAGCGGTGAAACCAAGTGGGCGCGACTCAGTGGCCTGACCATGCTGCTGCCGCACGGACACGAAGGTGCTGGACCTGAGCATTCCTCGGCGCGGCTGGAGCGTTTCCTGCAACTTTGCGCTGAGCACAACATGCAAGTGTGCGTGCCAAGCACGCCAGCGCAGGTGTTTCACATGCTCCGCCGCCAGGCCATCCGGCCGTGGCGGGTGCCGCTGGTAGCGCTGACGCCGAAGAGTCTGCTGCGTCATAAGCTCGCGGTGTCGACGCTGGATGAGCTGGCAGACGGGCAGTTTCAGACCGTGATCAGCGAAGTCGATGACATCGATCCGGCGGGCGTAGAGCGCATGATTCTTTGCAGCGGCAAGGTCTACTACGAGCTGTTGGAAGCGCGACGGGAGGCGGACGCCAGTCACGCCGCGATCGTGCGCATCGAACAGCTCTATCCGTTTCCGGAAGAGGAGCTGGCCGCGGTCATCGCCCCGTACCACAACCTCAAGGATGTCGTCTGGTGTCAGGAGGAGCCCATGAA
>JAUILW010000853.1 GCA_030432795.1 Gammaproteobacteria bacterium | reverse complement strand
AGCAAGCCGGTAAAGAGCAGTACCTGATTCCGTACTTCATCGCCGCCCACCCCGGCACCACGGACGAGGACATGCTGGAGCTTGCTGTGTGGCTCAAGAGCAATGGCTTTCGTGCCGACCAGGTACAGGCATTCCTGCCCTCTCCCATGGCCACCGCGACCGCCATGTACCACTCGGGCACCAATCCGTTACGCAAAGTGAAGCGGGATGGCGAGCAGGTGTACATACCGAAAGGACTGCGTCAGCGGCGCCTGCACAAAGCCTTTCTGCGCTACCACGACCCGGACAACTGGCCGCTGCTGCGCGATGCGCTCAAACGCATGGGGCGGGGCGATCTGATCGGCAACGGCAAAAATCACCTCGTGCCAACGTTTCAGCCGCGCGGCACCGGCGAGCGACACGAAGGCAAACGCCAACCGTTCCGTACGCAGCACACCCGGGCTGAGAATAGACGGACACGAAAGCCGCGCTGATATTCAGGTAGCATTCAGGCTCACCTTGAGAGTGTGACGCCATGCGAAATGCCCGCACCATATTTCTTGCGCTACTCCTCGCCCTGCCGATCGCCAGCTTCGGCAAGTCTCCGGAGCTTGTGGGTGATTGGGTGATTAATCACGAGCTTACCGACGAGGTTGCCCCGGAATTCAAAGACGCGAGCCTGTTCAGCGGCATGGGCAGTGGTCGTGTCAGCGTTTCTGTCATGGGCATTCCCATACCGCGCGCCGAAGCCCAGCCAGCCTCGCCTTCAGGCGCGCTGAAGGACCCCGACGTACTGAGCTGCAACGAAATGCGCATCGAACACGTGGGCGATGAGCTGCAGCTCACCTACAAAGGCGTGGGCAGCGAGGTGCTGAAGCAGGGTGACTACCGAGGCCGCCAAACCCGCTGGACCAGCAAGAGCATCAATCAGCACTACGAATCCACATCCCGCAAGGTCACCAAAGCGTGGGAGCTACGGCGCGACGGACGGCTGCTGGTAACCGTGGAGATCAACCCCACCAAAGACAAAAAGCGCACCTACAAACGCGTGTTCGAACGCCCCTCAGGCAACAACAGCGGCGAGCAGACAGAACCGGCTTCCTGACCGGTGCTGACGCTCGTTGCGTGGCTGTGCGCGACCTTCGCGCTGCTCAGCGTGTCGCGCGTGCTCTCTGGCAACCGGCTGCCACTGCCCACCACGCAACTGCTGCTCGGCATGACGGCCGGAGCTGCTGTCACCCACTTCGGCATCGACAGCGGCCTGCGTTGGCAGCACTTTCATGACCTCGTCATCGACGTGCTATTGCCGGTGCTCGTGTTCCTGACGGCACTGACGCTGAACCGACGGACACTGCGCAGCCACATCGCTTCCATTCTACTGCTGGCGCTCGTTGCCATCGTCATCACCACCGCCGGAGTTGCTCTTGCGGTGTACTACGGCATTGGCCACCCCACAGGATTTCCCATCGCCGCAGCACTGCTCACCGGCGTGCTGCTCGCAGCCACCGACCCGGCCGCGGTCACGAGCCAGGGCGGGCAGTCCCGTGTGAC
>JAUILW010000125.1 GCA_030432795.1 Gammaproteobacteria bacterium | reverse complement strand
GCCGCCGCCCGAAGAACGACCCCCACACCACCTCCTGCAGCGGAATCATGCCGCCCCAGCCAAGCCCGAGCAGCAGGAACGCCGCGAACACCAGCTCAATGCTGCCGAGGTGCACGCAGAGAATGATCAGCGCCAGCGCCACGCCGGTGGTGGAGGCACTGATGGCCGCCAGCGGCTTGGGCGGCAGGCGATCGATGAAGTAACCCCACACCGGCTTCGACAGCATTGCCGGAATGGACGCCACGAGCATGGTCATGGCCGCCTGGCTGCGGCTGAAGCCTGCATCGGTGATGTACGGCACGGTGTGCAGCAACACCACGGCGATGTTGATCTGAAAAAAGCCGAAAGCCACGGTGAGCGCATAGAAAGAAAACGTGCGCACTGCCTGAGCGCGGGTCATGGACTGTTCGAAGTCGAGCCGCGCCTTCTCTGCAAGCACGGGATCAGCCGCACCGTCGCGCAGACCGTCGGGCTGCAGCCCATAGTCTTCCGGCGCCCGACGCATGAGCAGCGCTACCGGCACCATGATCGCCACCGTGCAGCCACCCAGCCACAGCCAGGCTTCGCGCCAGCCCAGGTTGTCGATGGCCCAGGTGGTGAGCGGCGTAATGACGATGCCGCCCAACGATACGCCCATGGCTGCCCAGGCCACCGCCCGGCCGCGGCGCGCCACGAACCATTTGGCAAGGGTGACGTTTACCACCAGGTTGCCGATCAGCGCGCAGCCCACAGTGGTAGCAAGGCCGTTGAGCAGCAGCCATTCCGCCAGCGTATCCACACGGCTGTGCAACGCCAGCGCCGCCCCCAGCACCACCGTGCCGATGAGCATCAGACGGCGTCCGCCGAGGCGATCGATGGTGCCGCCGATGACGAAGCCGGTGAGCGCCATTACCACCTGCGCGATGGAGCGGGCCAGGGAAAACTCCGCGCGGCTCCAACCGAGGTCCTCTGCCATGGGCGTCATGAACGGACCGGCGATATAGCTGATGATGCCGATGGAGACGAACTGAGCTACGAAAGCGGCGCCGATGAGGTAGTAGCCGTAGTAAATGCGGGGCTGAGGCGCCACGTGCGGGTCCGGTTTGAGCGAAGCGCGACTCTAACCGCAACGGTATAATCACGGCAAAGACTCAAAACGCTTCAAGGGGACACAATGACCGACCAGACCACGCCAATCCTCGTGGGTATCGCGCAGCTATCGCAGCGCCTGAGTGAGTACACGCCCGACGCCAAGGAACCCGTCGACCTGATGATCGACGCGCTGCGCGCGGCGGCGGAAGATGCAGGCTCCCCGGAACTGCTCACGTCGGCCACGTCGGTGCGCGTGATACGCGGCATATGGCCATACCAGAACCCGGCCTCAGCGGTGGCAGAAGCGGTGGGCACGCCCAACGCCGAAACGGTGCTCACCCCCTACGGCGGCAACTTCGTGCAGACCACCGTGAACTACTCCTGCCTGGATATTCAGGCAGGCAAGCACGACATCATCCTCATCACGGGTGCTGAGTGCGGAAACTCCCGGGCCAAGGCGAAGAAAGCCGGTATGCGCGCGGAGTGGCGCGATATCCCCGGCACGCCGGATCGTTTCATCGGCGAAGACAAGCCCATGTCGCACCCCTTCGAACAGAAGGTGGGCCTGATGGCACCGATCCAGTGGTACCCCATCTTCGAAACCGCCCTGCGCGCGCACAACCACGAGGCGATCGATGCGCACATCAAACGTATCTCTGAGCTCTGGGCAGGTTTCAGCAAGGTGGCAGAAGGCAATCCGCACGCATGGCTGCGGCAGCCGGTGAGCGCTGAGGAGATCCGCACCCTGGGCCCTGCCAACCGCGGTATCTCCTTCCCTTACCCGAAGCTGATGAACTCCAACAACTCGGTGGACATGGGTGCTGCGCTCATTCTGACAAACGTGGCCACCGCGAAGCGGCTCGGCATCGACGAAGCGAAGTGGGTGTACCCGCATGTGGGCACCGATGCACACGACACCTATTTCGTCTCCAACCGCGACAACCTGTACTCCTCTCCCGCCATCCGCATCGCCGGCCGGCGCGCACTGGAGCTGGCCGGCATGGGTGTGGCCGACGTAGATCACGTGGACGTGTACAGCTGCTTCCCGGTCGCCGTGCAGGTGGGCGCCAACGAGATCGGCCTCAGCCAGTCCCGCCCCCTCACCGTCACCGGCGGACTCACGTTCAACGGAGGGCCGCTGAACAACTACGTAATGCACTCCATCGCCCGCATGGCGGAGATCCTGCGCGCTGAGCCTGGCAAGCGCGGCATGATCACCGCCAACGGCGGCATGCTCACCAAACACGCCTTCGGCATCTACAGCACTGAGCCGCCGGCAAAGCCCTACCAGCATCAGGACGTGCAGGCGGAAGTGGACGCGCTGCCCACCCGGGATGTGGCGGAAGACTATGTGGGCGCAGGCCAGATCGAGGGTTACGTGGTGATGTACGGCGCCAAAGGCTACGACACCGCCTGGGCAGGCATCCGCACCGACGATGGCCGCCGCACCTGGGCGAAGACGAGCGACGCCGATCTGATGACGGCCATGACGGAGGGGGAGTTTGTCGGCCGCGCTGTGAAGGTGCAGCCGGACAATGGTTTCACGGTGGTCTGACGGAGCGTATCACCGGCACCTGTAGCTACGACCGAAGCGGCGGAAGATGATCTGCCAGTGGGAATGATTGGCCATGAGGCTATGGACAGAAAGACTCCTACTTCGGTCGTTTCGACAGGACGATGCTGAGGCGTTCGCCGAGTTGCATGCCGATGCCGAAGTGATGCGCCACCTCGGTGGCACCCTTTCCCACAAGGATGCGTACCGCGATCTCCAGGAGATCATGGACATCGAAGCTGAGACCGGTTTGATCCGTTTTGCAGTGGAGAAAAGGGCCTCCGCTGGTCTGGTGGGATATTGCGGGCTCAAACCTGCCGGGAAGTTCATCGACTTGAGCTATGTCATCGCTCGAGACCACTGGCGGCAAGGCTATGCGCTAGAAGCGGCTAAGCGTGTTCGAGCGTTTGGATTGATTGACCTGTCGATCACCAACATGGAGGCCGGTGGCGCCGCCGACAACGTTGCTTCCATCAGGATCCTGGAGAAGCTGTCATTCAAGCATCGCGAGGAGTTGCTGTTCAACGGTCGCCCGTCAGTCAGGTTCTTCGACTGAACACCATCAGTCGATGGCGGCAATCGACTCTCGCCAGGCATGCGGTGCATGCGAACGAGATATCCTTGCAGTCGCCCGCTAGCCGATAAATACGCCCAGCTGCTTGAGCTCGCCGAGCGAGCTGCGATAACCGCTGTAGGGACGTGCCGGGTCCAGCGGCTTGTGCAGCATCACGCAACAGTCGTCGCGCAGCCGATTGAGGGCATCCCGACGACCAACGGTGGCCATGGCGCCCACCGGGCAGCCTGACAGGATCAGGCCGTCGAACACGAAGCTGGCGCAATCGCTGCCCAACCAAACGCGGCCGTGTACGTGACCGATGCTGAAGCGCTGATCATCCGTAAACGCGACGTCGTAGCCAGGCGCGTTGTCACCCTCGGGAGCAGCGGGGCCGCCGGTGCGGCTGCACAGAAAGCGCTCGGCAAAGGCTCGCGCCGCCGATCCGCCGCTGTGTGCATCGCTGGTGGAGAGCACCCACTCACAGATCAGATCGTTGCTCGTGATGGAGCAGGCCAGCGTATCGGCCGTTTCCGGCAGCGGATCTACCACCGCGCAGCAGCGGGTGCGCGGGTCGGTGAGCAGGTAGCTGAGCTGCCCGCATGCTGCGGCTTGCGGCTGAACGTCGAGGGCCATGATCGCCATTCCAGAGTGTTATAAGTACTCTAGCGCACGGCGGCCCGAATATTGTGTGAATTATTTACCAGTGCGGTGCAGTTCGTGGGAAATATTTCGGCCTACTCGCGCTCAGCCGCATAGTTTTTGATCGCATCGATCACCGGCTGCTTGGTGGCAATGGGGGCGACTTCGGCCAGCACCTCCTCCAACGCCGCTCCCTGCTCAAGGCGCATCGCACCCCACAGCGCCGCAGCCCGATTGCCGGAGGCGCAATGCACCACCACGGGCTTACCGGGGCGCGCATCAACGATCTGCTGCAGGTAGGCCACATCCGCAGGGCTGACCGACGGCGCGCTGATCGGCAGGTGCACGTAGTAGATACCGCGCGCCACCAGTGCACGCGCCTCGTCCTGCACCCCTTCCGGCGCCGTACGCAGCTCCACCACAGTGGCATCCATGGCCTTCAACGCATCGTAGGCCTCTGCGTCCAAGACACCGGCCAGGGTCACGCGCTCGTTGACCGCGTGCTGCGCGTAGGACAACTGTGGAGTCTGTTCGCCGGCGATGGCACACGCGGCTAACGCGCCCAGAATGAAAGCCAGAACGAACACAAGAAACACAAATCGCTGAAGCACGGTCATCTCCTGTCAGTGGTTCGCGGGTGCGGCGAGCCACTCCCGACCCTTGAGCATGAGATCGTAATAGATCGGCGGCAAGAGTTTCGCCTTCAATAGCCACCCCGCGCGGGTAGCTCGGGTGCCGTCGTTCACCCACTTCGGTGCCGTTGGTTGCAGCCGGCCGCCGTAACCGAACTCGGCGAGCACGACCTTGCCGCGCTCCACGGTGAGCGGGCAGGAGCCGTAGCCGTCGTATGCCACCAGCGACGCGTTGCCGGCCATCACCCGACACAGATTTTCCGCCACCACCGGCGCCTGTTTGCGCACCGCAGCCGCCGTCTTGGCGTTCGGTGCCGAAATGGCATCACCAAGCGCAAAGACATTGGCAAAGCGACGATGTCGCAGGCTCGCCTGATCCACGTCGATCCAGCCCGCCGCATCCACAAGCTCCGACTCGCGCACGAAATCCGGCGCCGTCTGCGGAGGGCAGACGTGCAGCAGATCGAACGGCTGCACATGCATCTCGCCCGTTTCCACGTTGCGGAAGGTGGCTTTGCGGGCAGCACCGTCCACCGCCGTGAGGTTGTGCTGAAAGTGCAGGTGCGCACCGTAACTTTGCACGTAACGCTCCAGCGCCGGCACATAGTCGGCCACGCCGAAGAGCGCAGCGCCGGCGTTGTAGAAATCCACTTGAATGTCGCCGAGTACACCCGCGCGCCGCCACGCATCGCACGACAGGTACATGGCTTTTTGCGGTGCACCGGCACATTTGATCGGCATTGGCGGCTGGGTAAACACCGCCCTCCCCTCTCGCAGGTTCTGCACCTGCTGCCAGGTATATGGTGCGAGGTCGAACCGATAGTTTGAGGTCACACCGTTTCGGCCAAGGGACTCCTCGAGCCCATCGATGGCCGACCAGTCCAGCTTGATGCCGGGCGACAGCACCAGATAGCGGTACCCCACCCGCTGCCCGGATGCGGTGATGACCGCGTTGCCGGCGAGATCGAAGCTGTACACCGCGTCGCGCAGCCATTCCACGCTTCTGGGAATCAGTGGCCCCATGGCGCGCACGGTGTCAGCCTGTCGAAACACGCCGCCGCCCACGAGGGTGAAGCCGGGTTGGTAGTAGTGCTCCGTGCGCGGCTCGACGATGGCAATGCGTAAATCCCTGCGGCGCTTTCTCAGGCTCGCCGCCACGCTGATACCGCCGGCGCCGCCGCCGACGATGAGGACGTCGACATCCTTCGCCGCAGCACTGGAGGGCGCTGGAGCGAGTGTCTGCGCAAGGTTGTCGGAGAGCATGCCCGCGTCACGCAGCACGTTGGCCACCTTGTCGGAACCCAGCACCGGCGCCATGCTCAATGCCCAGCAGGTCGCACTCCGATTGCCGGTGCGGCAGTAAGCGAGCACAGGCGCTGCCGCGGTGTCGACGATGGTGCGAAATTCTGCCAGCAGCGCGTCGTCGAAACGGCCTGGCTGCACCGGCAGATGATGAAATGCGAGCCCTGCCGCCTCGCAGGCTGCACGCATGGTCTCGGCAGACGGCTGGTCGGCCGATTCACCGTCCGGGCGGTTGTTGATCACCACACCGTAGCCGGCGGCTCTAATGTCGGCCAGGTCAGAGGGTACGATCTGCCCGCTCACCGCCAGTTGGTCGTTTAGCGCGTTGATCTGCATGTTCGTCTCCTAGGCGAGCGCGGCCGGTAGCGACCGGGACAAAATGAAAATTCCCATGCCGATAAGAAACCAGCCGAAATAGCGCTTCAGCGTTTCCTGCGGCAGTCGAACGGCAGCCGCACTTCCGGCGAAACTGCCGATGATGCCGACGGCGGTCACCGCACCGATCACCATCCAGTCGAGGCTCAGATTTTCCTGTGCAAGCACTTCGGTGTACTTGTAGAAGCCGGCGGCTGACTTCAGGGCAATGATGATGAGGCTGGTGGGCACCGCGCGGTGCATGCTCAGTCCGCCAAGCAGCACCAACGCCGGTACCACGAGGAAGCCACCGCCCACGCCGACGAAACCGGTAACCGCACCCACAACGAGGCCTTCTGCGGCGATCTTCAGCATCGACCGCTCGCCCTGCACAGGCTCGGGGCATGTCTTGCGCAGCATGAACCACGACGCCAGCACCATGACCACGGCAAACGCAGCAAGTTGCACTTCGCCCGAGACAAACACACTGGACCAGGCGCCCAGGTAGGTGCCAAGCATGCCGGGAATGCCGAACAACCAGACGCTGCGCCAGTGCACCAGTCGTTCCTTCAGATAGGGCACAACGGCTGCCGCGGCAATCATGCCGACGATCGCGAGGGAGCCGGCAATGGCGAGGCGCTCCTCCTGACCGACCAGATAGACCAGTACCGGCACCGTCAGGATCGATCCGCCGGAACCGAGCAAGCCCAGGCTGAGGCCGATAGCCAGTGCCCCAGGCCAGGCGAGGATCATTGCTGCCATGATCTACCCCTTACGGATCGGAATCTTGAAGTAAGCCGTGCCGTTCGACTCGGCCGCCGGAAAGACACCGGCGCGAATGTTGAACTGCACCGAAGGCAGCAGCAGCCTGGGGGCTGCCAGGTCCGCATCGCGCGCCTCGCGCATGGCCACGAAGTCTGCTTGCGCTATGCCTTCATGCACGTGCACGTTGCCCACGCGTTGCGCCGCCACCGTCGTCTCACAGTGGTACTCCTTGCGGTCGCCAGACAGATAGTCGTGACACATGTACAAACGCGTCTCATCCGGTAGCGACATGATCTTCTGAATGGAGTCGTAGAGTGTCGCGGCATCGCCACCGGGGAAGTCTGTGCGCGCCGTTCCGTAGTCCGGCATGAAGAGCGTGTCACCGACGAACGCTGCACCGTTGACAAGGTAGGTAACGCAAGCGGGCGTGTGTCCCGGCGTGTGGATCACGGTGATGGTGTGCCCACCAAACTCGATGCGATCACCATCTTCGAACAACCGGTCGAACTGGCTGCCATCGCTCACGAAGCTGTCTTCAAAATTGAACACGCCGGCAAAGATGGACTGCACTTCGGTGATGCGGCTGCCGATGCCGGTTTGGCCGCCGAGTCGCTCCTTGAGGTATTGCCCCGCTGAGAGGTGATCCGCATGCGCGTGTGTTTCGAGTATCCAGCACACCTCGAGCCCATGCGCCTCCACGAATGCGACGATGGCATCGGCTGATGTCGTGCGGACCCGGCCAGACGCTGGGTCGTAGTCGTACACAGAATCCAGGACCAGCGCCTCGCGGCTGCCTGCATCGAAAATCACATAGGAGTAGGTGGACGAATCGCTGTCGAAGAACGGGTGAATCTGCACGGTCATATCCAATATCCCTTTTAGGAATAACTATAGTACTGTTGGATATATTACTAAACCCCAGATTTCAGAGAATTCGTACTTCCACGTGCCTCATTCGCCTCTATGGCTGCCATAAGTGGCATACTTCTCAAAGGAAACTGCCGTTATTGGCATATTCGAGCGTTGTCACTGTTGGAAGTTGCTGTACTCTCGAACGGTTACTCCCCCACCTCACTTGGAGCACTCAGACACGCCATGCACCGAGCTACGTACAATGCGGTTCCGCATCTGCCGCATTCGACAGATGCGCCCAAAGATGACTGACAACCTCGGCAGCTTCCTGGACACCCCCGCTGACGCACTGCAAGCACTTCAGGGCGTGCTCAACTGCTTCGATGAGCCGGCTATCCTGCTGAGCCTCAATTACGAGATTCTGCTTGCCAACGCCGCCTACCGATCTCACTA
>JAUILW010000852.1 GCA_030432795.1 Gammaproteobacteria bacterium | reverse complement strand
CGCAGCCCAGTTCGCAGTAGGTGAGGTGGTTGCCCGAGGGCGCTTGCGTCCCCTTGGCGAGGGCCACGAAGCGGATCAGCTCCGGCGTCAACTCGCGATAGAAGCCGTGGGTGTAGCCGAGGTCGGCGACGTAGCCGGAGGTCCAAGAGGTCATGTTCGCCCTTCTCTTCAACAACAGGGGTCCAGCGTCAGCCACCACGCCCCTAGAGACCATCGAGGACCGGGCGCTTCACCATCGTTGCGCGCCGCCGTCAAAGCCCCTTGGAAGACGCTTCTACTTGATAGAGGCCACATAGGAAAGCACGCTTACAGCCCATGCTGCTGCTTTTTGCCACTCACGTCGCGACCGCCGTCCTCGCCGCCGTCCTGACCCTCTCGCTCTGTCGCCTGACCTGGGACATCCGCAAAACAGTCTCGTCGGCACACTTTGTCGCGCTAAGCAAAGAGATCGCCGCGGCCGCCTAGACGCGGCGCGTGCGCGCCGCTGCCAAGCGCAACGGCCAGCGTCGAGGGCGCCCTCGCGTGCCTGACGCGCTCGAGCGCCATATCCTGCAGATCAAGCGAGAGAACCCGTCCTACGGCAAGCAACGAATCGCCTCGATCCTCTCCCACGCCGTCGGCGCGCCCGTGTGCGCCAACACCGTCGCCGCGGTCTTGAAGCGTCATCCGGCTCCGCCTTTTTCTGCAGCCCAGGCGGGATCGAGGTGGCGCAGCTTCGTCAATGCCGTCTGCGGCCGAGCCGCCACGCTCGACTTCAAGGTCGTCAACGACGTCTTCGGTCGGCAGGTCTACATCCTCTCGGTCCTGCACCTCGCCCGCCGCAGGCTGCTGGTCTGCAACGCGACACACAATCCGACGAGCGACTGGATCACGCAGCAGCTGCGCGAAGCTTTCCCCTTAGACACCGCGCCCAAATATCTCTTCCTCGACAACGACCCGCTCTTCGCCAACGCCGTCGCCACGACGCTCCCGGCGATGGGCATCACGCCCGTGCGGATCATGCCGGGCCGCCCGCAGATGAACGCCCATATCGAGCGCTTCAACCGGACGCTCACGACCGAGCTGCTGGATCAGATCCCAATCCTCGGCGCGCATCAGCTCATTCGGCTGCTGCACGAATACCGCCGCTTCTACAACACGGCACGCCCGCACCAGGCCAATGGCGGTGAGCCTCCTGACCACATGCCGGCGCCCGCCAACGACACCGGCGTACCTGATGCGATCGCCAGCATCCCGTGGCTCGGCGGGCTGCACCACGAATACCGGCGAGCAGCCTGACGGACCGACCACATGCGAACGCAATTCCGTCGTCGCTGTTCTTGGCGGCGCGATGGCGGCTGACGTCGTTCGATAACGACGCAATCTTAAGGAAAGTCTGAAAAACCTGCCGGTTTCGGTGTGATGTGCAGGAGAATCGCTTTTGGGCTTGGCAGGGGGTTTGAGTGGGTTGCGCCGGTCGGCGTGATGGATTCTGGATGGTGGACTCATCATCTTGGAGCCTCCGGTTATGCAGATTTTCCTCGACGCCTTCGG
>JAUILW010000851.1 GCA_030432795.1 Gammaproteobacteria bacterium | reverse complement strand
GCGGATCGGCGATGGAAGCGGCCCGTACGCCAGCCTGCAGCAGGTGGGCGGCGATGCCCTCGGCCAGGTAGGAGGCAATGCACACGAGTTGCCATTGGTCCATCGCCAGACGCGCAGTATCCAGCGTGGGCAACATGGTCCACGCGTGTGATTGAGCGAGCACATCCAGTTCGTGTGCATCGAGCGCGGTTGTTAACTGCCTCAGCGCTTCCGGCGAAGCCTCACTGTCGAAGGTGGCAAGCCAGCGGCCGAGAAGGTCCGCATCGAGGCACAGCAGACGCTGCAGCGCCGCAACATCCAGAGGCCGCGCGCGCAGGATCTCCAGGTAGCGAAAGATCACCGCTTCCGGAGTCATCGGGGTCTCCTGGCCTCGCTTGCTGTCGCGGTCTTCCATGGCGCGTTGCAGGACCTGTATGTCCGGCGCAGTTCAGTCTTACAGCTTGTGGTCTTGATG
This sequence comes from Gammaproteobacteria bacterium, assembly GCA_030432795.1. Classification (GTDB taxonomy): domain Bacteria; phylum Pseudomonadota; class Gammaproteobacteria; order Pseudomonadales; family Azotimanducaceae; genus SYFY01. The sequence goes on along the minus strand of JAUILW010000851.1, from coordinate 1,080 downwards.
CAGCAACGGGCGAACGCGAAGGTCTATCTTCGCCTCACCGTCGCCTCCTCCTTCGTTGGCCGGCCCTTTAGGCCGGTTACTTGGCATCATGATAACCGCTTCGACGAAGAATTGCGTGAGGACTTTGTAACTCGGTTTGGAAATATATGCCCAATATTTTCAATAGGTTATTGAAGATATCGGGAGTCGGCCTAAAGGCTCGAGGAAACATTCGATCAATGATTATTCCCTCTGCGTGCGTCGTTGATGGCGTCTCGAAGGCGTCTGGCCTCCGCCGCCGCGGCAGCGTCGAAATCATCTCCCGAACTGGCAAACAGCACGCTGCGAGATGCACTGATCAGTAGACCCTGCTGGTTGCGGTCGGCGCCTGCCGCGACCACTTTGGCCACATCGCCTCCCTGAGCGCCGATGCCGGGAACCAGAAGCGGCAGGTCAGGTGCCCGTTGGCGTACCTCGGCCAGTTCCTCCGGGTAGGTTGCGCCGGTGACGAGTGCGAGGTTCTGGTGGGTGTTCCAGCGCTGCGCCTGCTCCGCAATCTGCAGGTACATGGGCGAATCGACCGGTTGCTTCTGCATCCAATCGCTACCAGGATTGCTGGTGCGGCAGAGCAGCACCACTCCGCGCTCCGGGTACTCGAAATAAGGACGCACGCTCTCTTCCCCAAGGAATGGATTCACGGTGACAGCGTCTGCGTCGTAGCGCTCGAAAGCTTCCACCGCGTAGCGCTGGGCTGTGGAACCGATATCTCCGCGTTTGGCATCCAGGACGACGACCAGGTGGGGATAGGTGTCGTGGATGTAGTCGATCAGGCCGCGAAGGATGTTCTCGGCGCCCAGAGCGCCATAGTGTGCTGCCTGTGGCTTGAAGGCGCAGACATAGGGTGCGCAGGCATCGACGATGGTCCGCCCAAAGGTTTCGAGGCCCTGTGGGTCACGAGGAACCCCCTCAGGAAGTGCCTCCATAGTCGGGTCCAGGCCTACACAAAGCAGCGAGCCGCTGTGCGTCCAGGCCGCCCGCAGAAGTTCGTAAAATGGTGCTCGTTGCGACACGCGGCCAGTATACAGGGCCAGGCTGCTGCGC
>JAUILW010000124.1 GCA_030432795.1 Gammaproteobacteria bacterium | reverse complement strand
GGAGCCACCTTGGCGGTCGGGGAGGGAACAGATCTTCCAGCGCCAAGCCTCGGTTGGGGCCAGGGCACGATCTCGCTGCAGCGCCTGGGTGATGCCGATGCACCTGCCGAGGAAATGGCCTGCGGCGAGAGCGCGCAGAACGCGCTGCGCCGGGCCGATCTGGCGTTAGCGGACGAGGACATCCCCCGCTGGGCGGCACACATGGCCGAGGGTATTCGCGGCGGCTGTACGGGTGCGGATGTCGAGCGCAGGCTCGATGCGGCGCGCGATCTCAAGCAGGACGAAACGGCCCAGCGCGACGCGCTGCTGGCAGCGGCGGTGAGGCGAGACCGACCGGAACTCTTTACCGGCGCGGTACGCCGCTCCGCAGGGCGTTCGCTGGACGGCGGCAGCAATCGCAACGGCTGGGCAGATGCAGTGGTCGGTCTGGCCGGGCTGTTGGCGCAGGTGAAAAATCGCGACACCACCCGCGTCCCTGCGATGCCCGCAAACAGGGCATCCCCACCGAGCAACAACAACTCTGCATCAACGATGACAGACCGCGTCTATGCGGACATTTTCGCGGACACAAAAGGTACGGTGGAGGTTACCGACGACCGTTGGCGCGACGTGCACGACAAGGTCATGGCTGCCACCGGTGAGACCTTCCGGCAGACCAAACGCGTCACCGGCGTAGAAGGCATCGACGACGAGTTCGAGTCGCTTCCAGACGACCAATCCACATCACCCGGCAACGCCGCGCCATCTGCACCCGGCGTCTTTACAGGCCTGACCAACGCAACGCCACCAACCACATCCGGTCAATGCCCCGGCCTGTACCAGGCACGCGAGGACGTGTGCAAAGACATGCTCGGTAAGCGGCCGGGAAGCGTCTGCCAGTGTTGCCCCGGCATCTATGGTCTCGACAACTGCTTCTGGAGCGAAGGCACGGCTCCAACGGCGGCAACCCATCAGGTATGTGAGATCGAAGGTCGCATCAACTTTCTCTGCTCCCAGGGTGATGAAGCGTGGATTACCAAGTCGACCAAGGAAACGAACAACATTGACAACAACTGGGGCTTCTACTCGAACGACGCGGTTCGCGCCCAACGACGCGATGTGAGAGACGTCCGCATTACGCACTCCTTCGACTTCACCTGCCGCGGCCGACCGGCAAACGCGGTGGCAGGGCCGATCCGGCTCGGCGCGCCGAGCGCCTACGACAATGAGCGCACGGTAAAGGATGCGCGCCATAAGGCGCTGAATGCCTGCTGCGCCAGCATTGGCGCCGCACCCGCCGGCCGGTATGACATCCGATGCACGAAGTCAGGATTCTGATCAGGGCTGCGTAAGCTCGGCAAGCTCCCGGCGCGCCTGGGCTATCACGCGATCCAGTGACGCATCGTTGAAACCGAACTGCACCCACTTCCGCTCCAGGGTCTGGGTGTAGCGCACGGCCTGTCTATGCGTACGTACCGATGCAGGAAAGATGTGTGCAGCAGTGCTCTGTACAGAGCGCTCGTAGCATGCGTCAAATGCCTCCAGAGAGGATGCCCGGCGCTTCACCTGCTGGTTGTACCAGGACACCTCATCCGAACTCAGTCGGTCGGCGGGATCGCTGGACCGTCGCCGTTTGTCCATCATGCGCAACTCGGATGTGGATTCGCTGTACTCCTGAAACGGTTGCGCGCAGGCGCCGCCACGCACCGCAAGATCAAACCGATTCATCTGCTGCAACCGCTGCGCATCCTCCACGAGCTCGCGCAAGAGCGCGATGCGTGATGAATCCCGCGGCTTGTGGCCAGCAGCACGAGCCGCGGCAGAAGCATCCCAACAGGTCTCCGCGCTGAACAGCGCGAACTGTGCCGGATCCGCGAAGAGCATGCCCGCCTCATAGGTCGCCAGAAAGGTATCGTAGGCAGAGGCTGACGCCGTAGAAGCACCTTCACCCTTACCGCTCACTGAAGCGACGCGATCCGCAGCCCGCAACAACGCCTGTTCCGGCATCAGCCTCCTCGCCTCTGCGCCCGTGCGCCGTTGCTGAGTTTGGATTGTTGCAACCGAAATCTGATCCAGCAGCGCCTCAGCACGCGGGCGCCATTCCTCGGCCCGAGCAATAGAATCATTATCGAGCAGCCTGGCCATTGTCGCCTGGGCTTCGTCCAGCTTGCCTTTTGCTTCCGTTTCCAAGGAGCCGAGTGCACGTATTCGCGGTTCGAAATCCTCGAGCCTGCGCCGCGCTTCAGCCAGCCTCTGTTCGAGTACAGCGACACGTTCAGCGAACCCCGCCTCGCCCGTATGGGCGCCAGCCGCCTGGCGCAGTTTCTCTGCCTCGCCACGCAATCCGCTCAGACGGGTAAGCGTTTCCTCAAAATCGGTACGCAGTTTCGGCAACTCACGACCATTGGCGTCCATCGCAGCAACAATGGATGGCGCATCCCCTCCACCGTCCTGCAGCGATTGATGCCCCTCGCAGAGGTTCAGCGCCACCTGTTCCAGCCGCGATCGCAGCCGGGCCAGACGCTCAGAATCAGCGTAGGCATCCTTATCCAGCAAACGAAGACGATCCTCCGCAGCTCCCGTGCTGTTCGGGCCCATGCTTGCCGCCTCGGCATCCTGTGCGAGCTGATCGAGGTCCTCCAGAATCTGTTGGGCATCAGCAATGAGCGACATGCTCAACGTATCAGCACGTGCGGCGATAGCTTGTGTTTCCGTCGCCAACCGCATAAGCCTAGCCAGCGCCGCGTCCAGCATCGCCTGCGTCTGCGTATCCAGGAGCTCCGGTGCGTAGCGGAAGTGTCGCACCACCGGGCGAGGCTGATCATCCATACGTACCCGGCGCAAACGCACGGTAGCCTCCAGGGTGTAATGTCCGAACGACACGCCCTCACCTAGCAGCACCCGTAGACTGCTTGGCCGGTGCGGATCCGTGCTGACGTCGCCAATGCGCTGATCGGCAAGCTGAGGTGGAGTTGCTGTGGTATCGCTGGCGCTGAGCGAAAGTGTCGCCTCGGCCACGTCGCCTTGTGCGTATGCGGGTACGGCCACATACAGCGACGCCGCGAGCTCCGCCTGAGGCGCTTCGACATACGCAGGCACATCGAGGGCGATGTGCGGTGCTGCCTGTAATACCGACAAGGGTTGGCCGACAAACGCGATGCGGTCCTCGGCAAAACGGTCGAAATACTCGATGGGCGCGTTCAGCGCCGCCAACCCAACGGCGCGCACCGGATCGGTGGGCCAGTCGCCGAACGCCAGTACCGGATACACCTGTTGATGGAGACGCGCGCCGAAGAAGCGGCTGCGGACCTCGCCCTTGATATGCAAAAACGTGGATTCATCGGGCGCCTCAATGACCATCAACCCATCGCCCTCGGCGTAGCCCTGAGGGCGGAGCGCCACCTGACCGAGGAGTGACAGCTGACGCTCTTCGAGAACGTAGTAGAACACGGTCCAGGGCAACGACTGACGATGGCGCGATACGCGCGCTGAGATACCGATACGGAACTCATCCCCCATGACGAGCGCCCCCCCGGAGTAAGGGTCCGCCGTATCACCGCCCAGCGGTTCCATACTGTGGTCACCACCGTAGTAGTTCGCTCGCAAATCGAGCGCGCGGCCCTCTTCGAAGTACCGAGAAGCGATGCGCAGTTGCTCGATGAGTGCGCGAAAGCCATCGAGCAGCGCCTGCATGTCTCGCTGCACGTCGATGAGCGTTTTACCACCGACATCATAGCCATCCAGGTACGCCTCGCGCTCATCGAACGCATGCTCGAGCTCGGCGGCCGCGAACGCGCTATCGAGCACCTCCCTCGGCGCGCCCCGGTACATCTCCCGCAGGCGTGTCTCGGTCTGCAGGAGAACGTCTACGATATGCTCGTCGTCCGTATCCCGTTGCGCGTTGTACAGGGCTTCAATTCTGTCAGCGAAGCGTTGCAGCAGCACACTGAACGCACCGGCGCGGATGCTGAGGTTGTCAGCGATGATTCTGGCGGCAACCCGTTGCGCCGGGGTAGCCTCATCGAAGCCGGGAATTCCGCTGCGCCAAACTTTCGCGCGCAAGTCGGCGATGCTGTAGCGTGACTCGAGTTGTGCCTCGATGCCTTGATCTGCGCCCGGCTCCAGGTGCAGCACCATATGCATTGCTCGAAGATTTACAGCGTAGTTCGGATCTGACTGCACCAGCGCATCCACATACCGGCTCACGACAGCCGGAAACTTGGCGATCCGACCCATGCCGGGAGCAATGTCATCCAGATGACGAATGAGTGCCTCACGGTTGCGCAGCCGGTAGTACCCCGGAATATCTGGCGACGCTTCGAAGTCCTCATCGCGAAGCTGCGCGAGTTGCGTACGTGCAAGCCCATCGAGGACCGACTCGGTAAACGTGTTCTGAGCCACATCGCCGGTAAACCGCAACGCCTGAACAGCGAGGTCCGCCAGTGCCAGAGGCGGCAGCACGTCCATGGTCAGATCCTTGAACGACTGACGGAACTCCCCTTCGGAAAAACGCAGAACCGCAGACACACCGGGCACCATCTCGAACAGGCCGAGCGCCATACACTTATAAGCTTCGGTCTGATCAGCACCAGCAGCATAAGCGCGGGAGGCGGTGAGCAGCAGCATGCTCCATTGCATGACTTTCTCGCCGCGAGCGCCGATGTCGGCACTGAGCATTACGTCGAGATTCAGGGCCCGGGCGGTTTTCGACCGCAGAAACTCCTTGAATTGCGCACCACCGGGTCGGTGCCACAAGTCGGCGCCCATCTTCTGCACAGGCTGGTAGTTCATGATGTGCAGGTCCACTGCCAGGAAGCTGTCACCGCGGAGGGACAAACCGTTGACGAACTGCCGCACGTCCATGTCGACAAGCTGCGCATAGCGAACCAACCTGCGCGCATCCGCGTCGATGGCCTGCCGCAGGAACGCTTTCTGCTCAGCATTGATCTTCATCCGGTCGAGGTCGCTGAGCAGCTTTGTTCGGGTTGCAGCGTCCACCGGTGCATAGGTGAGCGCCAACTGCTTGCGCAGCAGATGTTTCGCCGGCCCATCCGCGCCTTCCAGAAATCGGGCGAGCTTGTAGGCCTCGTTCTCCATCACCGCGCTCTGGATGTCGGGAAGCACGTTGGCGAGTTGCGCCTCCTGATGGCGCGCCATGGCGCGAGTCAACGCAGCCCTATCGATCTCGCCATCTACGATGATCCGTTCTCCGTAACGCCCATCGAGCGCACCGGCCAGGCCGCGTATGTTGGTCTGGCCGCGTAGCTCCCGGGCGAGATCCAGGTGCGCTGCGTGTTCGAGGCCGATGTCGGGGTGCGTTCCGGAAGCTACCGTCTGGTAGTCACCTTCCACCCGACCGGTGTACTTCTGATTGCGGATGAACTGCGCCATCTCCGCAGCGGTCGCTACCCGCCCCTGTTCGAACGGCACCTGGTGCAGATGGGCCATCCGCACGTAGTCAGATACCGAACCCGCACCCTGTTTGGGATTGACACCTTCGATGGGCAACGGCCGATCAACGTCGAGCGATTCCACAGCCGCTCGCGCATCATCACCGGTCAGCGCCACCATGTTGCCGTCTTCGTCCCAGGAGTAGACCACCAGGGCACCGCTTTCGGCGAGTTTGGCCTGGTTGGCAAATCCGGATTGCGGGTTGACGTATTTCTCCGGGTGGTCGAAGTTTTCTACCCCGCCTTCCGTACGCATATTCCAGCCCAGACCATTCACATCGACCCGCGCCCGGTCGCTGGCGGTCATCGGACGGCCCGTACGCTCCTCGATGATCTCACTGAGGGCTTCGTTGTAGAGCTGCTCCAATTCGAGCGACTGTCGACCGCTACCGGTGATGATGTCGTCGTCGGAAAACACGTTGTTATAGCCAAAAGGGATGATCGGCTGGTCCGGAGGTCTACCGTGCCGCGCTTTGTGCTTCTCCCCCATGCGGCGAATGACGTCTCGCTGCAGGTCGGCTTTGCCATCCATGAACGCTTCAACGCCCGGGGATACGGCTTTAAAGCGCTCGAACATCACCGCCTCGCGGTAGATGTCCTGGTTGGCGAATATCTCGGCCACCAACTGGTCGCGTTGCTGGCGAGTGTGGTTCCCCGATGCAAGCTGGCCCATCATCTCGTGCAACGACTCCGCCGAAGGCCGCTGCGCTGGCACCGCCCCAGCGCTGCGCCCGGCGGCAGCCGGTGTCCCCGCCGGCGGCGCGCGATGTGCATCCCATGCTTCGGGCAGCGTCGGCAGATCCAGCTGTTGACGAGCCCGCGTGGCGATGCCTTGACGACTCTGCACGCCAGCGCGGATACCGGTAGCCGGGCCCTCCGGCGCATCCAGGTCAATCACTTGACCGCCATGCTCACCGGTAGGAAAGCCCTCCTCCTCAGCAATCACCATCCCATGCAGCACCACGGCAAACAGCGTGAGGAGGGCTCGGGCAGTGCGCAGGATTCCATCGGATGTCATGCGTGCAGAGCATGGTCAATACTCGCGGCACCCCGCATCCACCAAACGGGCTAAATCCTTCTCAATCCGTCAGCGACTGAGCGACTATGGTGTGCCAGTGCCGATACAGCAACATGTGGGTTTCGCCTTCAATGAACTGGCAGCGCACCGAAGGGAAGCACGCTGCGAGACGCTCAACGGCAACCAGGGGAGAGGTAATGTCGCATTCTCCGTGCCAGAGGTCCACGGATGTCCGGATGGCAGCCGGGTCGAACTGCCAGGGTTGGCTGAGCGACACGTAGTCACGCACCATGGGTGCCAGTCCGTTGCGGAAGTTCTCCATCAAAGCATCTACCGCCATGTTGTAAAAGTCCGTGTTGCGATAGAGCGCCCTATCGGCATTCGGAAGCTTGCCGATGCGCCGATCGATATATCGGGTGGGTACGTCTCGAATCAACAGCTTCAACATGGCCGAAGCGAGCCGAGGGTAACGGCGGCCGAGCGTGATTATCTTGCGCATGTCTTCCTCGACATACGCAAGGTCGCCCTCTTCCGTCATTTGCCCCATGGTGCTCACGAGAACAAGTCTACTAACACGCTCCGGAAGGTGGTATGCGCAGGCCATCGCGTACACTCCGCCCATGGAGTTTCCGAGCAGTACGCACCGATCGAGCCCGAGTTGATCGAGTAGCAAAGCAAACGCTGCTGCCCACTCGGACATATCCAGCGCGCGCGGCCAACTGGACAAGCCAACTCCGGGGCGGTCCGGCACGATGAGCCGCACGTTCTGAGCCTTAAGCTGTCCCTCCGGCACCGGCAATTGCAGGCGCGACCCGGACACGTTATGCAGGAATACCAGGGGCCTGCCGTCTTCAGGTCCAAATTCAGCAAAGCCCAACTGCAGACCGCCACCACAGTCGAGCCGCTGGTGCAGACGCGGTGAGGACAGCGGCTGGTCGATGTAGGAGCCCGTTTCATGCTCCGTTAGCGATTGCAGCAGGCTTGGACCGCACGCTACCCGGTTGATGAGATCCGCACGATGATGGCAGTGCGTCTTGGCGTAGATGTTTTTCACCTGCGTGCGAACCGTGCTTTCCGTGACACCTCGACGCAAGGCAATCTGCGCATACGCATCACCTTCCATCAGGTCTGCGACCAGAGAGGATTCGGACTCGGTTAGTCCGTAGCTGTCTGCGAACATGGAAACACTGGTTTTCCTGAAGCGCGTCGCGTCCAGCAGCGCAATCATCATCAGCCCTTCGGATATCATGAAGGCGATGACGTCGAGCGCCTCATCGTCGGTGCACAGCGTCGGCAACGCACAACTTTGCCGCTCGCCTTCGAATACCTGAGCGATATCCCGCGCGATCTCCGGCGAAAGACCGAGACCATGGTCAAACACGGCAAAGCCGGGGGCGCGATGACGCGCCGCTGAGAACAGCGCACCCGCATAGCGAACGTCCAACGATCGATCGATGACCAGAAAAGGAAAGCGGAAACTGGCAAGCGCTGGCTCAATACAACGCTCCACATCGAATCTCGCGCCCAGACGGGAGTTGACCTGGACCGCATTGAGCAGGTGCATCACGAGATCGTCCTCGCGCTCCGCTAAGCCCCACGCCATTGCGCCGCACATCGATTCCAGAAGCTGTGGCCAGCGTTCGGGCTCTACAGCCGTCGCGTAGATCTGATCAACCACCTCCCAGGTCGCAGAGGGTTGCGCGGCGAGCGCCTGACGGATGTGCAGGTTCACGCATCTTCCCCCGTCGGCGC
>JAUILW010000123.1 GCA_030432795.1 Gammaproteobacteria bacterium | reverse complement strand
GCAGACCGGCCCAGACCTGGCTTTCGGTGCTGCCTGCCCAGGCGATCAGCGTTGCGATGGCCAATGCTGCGCTGATGCCTACGATGGCGAGTGGTAGTGGTTTGATGGCGGCTCTCCCCCTGCGATGCAAGGGGAAGAGTCTACCTGCTCAGGGTGAAGCGAACATCAAGGCCGGATGTTCCAGCAGTGTTTTCATCTCCTGGATCATCGATGCAGCATCGAAGCCGTCCACGAAACGGTGGTCGAAGGAAGAGGAGAGATTCATCATCAGGCGCGGCACGACCGCACCTTCGACGATCATGGGTCGCCACAGCGCCTTGTTGACGCCGATGATGCCCATCTCCGGGGCATTGATCACTGGCGTGCTGACGATGCCACCGAGCTTGCCGAGGCTCGTGATGGTAATGGTCGAGCCGGACAGTTCCTGCGGCGAGGCGCTGCCGTCTCTGGCCCGTTCTGTGACCTGCCGGATAGCATCGCCCAGCTGCCACAGGTCCAGCGCCTGGGCGTTGCGCACCACCGGCACCTTGAGGCCGTCCGGGGTTTGCGTCGCGATGCCCAGATGCACGTTGCGGTAGCGCTGCAACACGCCGCGCTGCGCGTCGAATCGCTGGTTGCACTGCGGAAAAACCGTGAGCGCGCGCATCAGCGCCGTGGCGATCAAAGGCAGGTAGGTGATGCTGCGCTCGGGATGGCGAGAAAGCAGGGCGTTGCGCAGCCGGTCCAGCTCGGTGACGTCCAGTTCCTCCACATAGGCAAAGTGTGGGATCTCCTGTTTGGCGCGCTGCATGCGCTCGGCGATGACCCGACGCACGCCGATCACTTTGATCTCCTCGACTTCGTCGCTTGCCGCGCCTCTGGTCACAGGCTCTCGTGGAGCACCGGCTGCGGTACTGCCTGACGTGTCAACGTAACCATCCAGATCCCGCCGCAGTATTCGGCCCCGCGGGCCGCTGCCCTGCACCACGCCTAGGTCGATGCCGAGCTCGTTGGCGCGGCGGCGCAATGCAGGGGAGGCGAGCACCTTGCTGGTGCCGCGCTCCGGCATCGGCGAGGGTGGTTTCGGCCGCGGGGCTTCGTTGACGGGTGCTGGTGGTTCCTGTGGCGCCGGTTCTGCTTCGACGGGTGCCCGTTCGGACGTCGTTTGCGGTGCTATCTTCGGCTCTGCCTCAGCGCCGGTGTTGAAGGCGATCAGCTCGGCGCCCACAGCGACCATGTCGCCGGGCTCGCCGGTAGTGCGTAACACCCGGCCGGAGACGGGTGACGGCACCTCGATGTTGGCTTTGTCTGTCATCACATCAACGATGATGTCGCCCTCGGATACCTCGTCTCCGGGAACCACATGCCACTCGATGATCTCTGCCTCGACGGTACCTTCCCCGAGGTCGGGCAGCTTGAAAACGAATTCGCTCATGCCATCTCCAACACGTCTTCCAGCGCTTTGGAGACGCGCTTTTTGGTTGGAAAGTAGTCCCACTCGAAGGCGTGCGGATAGGGCGTGTCCCAGCCGGTCACGCGCAGAATCGGCGCCTCGAGGCTGTAGAAACAGGTTTCCTGCACCGTCGCCGCAAGCTCTGCGCCATAGCCGGAAAAGCGGGTGGCTTCATGCACCACCACGCAACGGCCGGTCTTCTCCACGCTCTGACGGATGGTCTCGACGTCCAGCGGGCTCAGCGTGCGCAAATCGATCACTTCCGCATCCACATCCATCGCCTGGGCAGCCGCGAGGCACACGTGCACCATGGTGCCGTAGCAGAGCATCGTCACTTCCTCGCCCTCGCGTACTACGTCGGCTCGGCCGATGGGAATGGTGTAGTAGTCGCTTGGCACCTCACCCTTCTCGTGATTGCTCCACGGCACGGCAGGCTTGTCAGGCTCGCCGTCGAATGGGCCGTTGTAGATGCGTTTGGGCTCGAAGAAGATCACCGGGTCGTCATCTTCGATGGCGGCGATCAGCAGGCCTTTGGCATCGTATGGGTTGGATGGCATCACCACCTTCACCCCACACAGGTGGGTGAAGATGCCTTCCGGGCTCTGCGAGTGTGTCTGGCCGCCACGAATGCCGCCGCCACATGGCGTGCGAATGGTGACCGGCGCGTAGAAGTCGCCGGCGGTGCGATAGCGCAGGCGCGCAAGTTCGCTGATGATCTGGTCGCAACCGGGGTAGATGTAGTCCGCGAACTGAATCTCGGCCACGGGTCGGAGGCCGTTGACCCCCATGCCGATGGCGCTGCCGACGATGCCTCCTTCGGCGATGGGCGCATCGATCACCCGGTGCTCGCCGTACTTGCGCTGCAGACCATCCGTGCAACGGAACACACCGCCGAAGTAGCCGATGTCCTGGCCGATGAGCACCACGTTCTGATCGCGGTCGAGCATGATGTCCATCGCTGAATTGAGGGCCTGCACCATATTCATTCTGGGCATGTCAGTTCTCCTCCCCCCAGCGGTCCACCTCGAGCATCTGCTCGCGCTGCTGGATCAGGTGCGACGGCATGTCACGGTACACGTCTTCGAAGAGTTCGTTCTTGTCCAGAAACGGCCCTTGCGTCATCGTTCCGTACGAGCAGGCTTCATCCCATGCGCTCGCCACCTGCCCGGTGATCTCGGCAACAAGCGCTTCATGGCGCGTATCGCTCCACTGGCCGAACTTGATCATATGCGCCTTCAACCGTTCCACCGGATCGCCCAGCGGCCAGGCTTGCGGCTCCGCTTTGGAGCGATAGCGGGACGGGTCGTCGCTCGTGGAGTGCGCATCCATCCGGTAGGTGACGTGCTCGATGAGGGTGGGGCCCGTGCCCGCGCGGGCGCGTTCTGCCGCCCAGGCGGTGGCGGCGTAGACCGCGAGAAAATCGTTACCGTCCACGCGGATGCCGGGAATACCGTAGCCAGGCCCCCGGGCGGCAAACGGACGGCGCTCACCACCGGCCGTACCCTGAAACGTGGAGATCGCGTACTGGTTGTTGACGATGTTCAGTACCACCGGAGCCATGTACACGGAGGCGAAAGTCATCGCGTGGTGAAAGTCCGCTTCGGCGCTCGAGCCCTCTCCGATCCAGGACGCTGCGATATCGTCCTCGCCTTTGATCGCAGCGGCCATAGCCCATCCCACGGCTTGCGGATATTGCGTTGTGAGGTTGCCGGAGATGGAAAAAATGTTGCCGCGCCGCCAGTGGTACATGATGGGCATCTGGCGGCCCTTGCACATGTCGGCGCTGTTCGACAGGCACTGATTCATCAGGTCGGCTAGGTTGCGGCCGCGGCTGATCTGCAAACCCTGGTTGCGGTAGGAAGGGAAAAGCATGTCTCCGGGACGTAAGGCCATGGCGGCAGCGACGGACACCGCCTCTTCGCCGCGGGACTTCATGTAGAAGGAAATCTTGCCCTGGCGCTGCATGCGCAGCATGTGGTCGTCGTAGAGGCGTGTTTCCAGCATGAACCGCAAACCAGCCTGTAGTTCCTCCGGGTCTAGCTGTGGGTCCCAGGGACCGACGGGCGCGTGCTCATCGTCAAGCACCCGTACCATGTCGAAGATCAGACTGTTGGGGATCTCCCTCAGCCGCGTGTGCGGGTCTGGTCTTGGCACCGATCCAGCTTCGACGATGTCGATGTAGCTGAAGTCCGGGTCCGCGCCGGGCCGCGCAGGCGCCGGAGGGATGTGAAGTCGTGGTTTTCGGCTCATCCGCGCTCCGCAAGGGTCCTTCTTTGCACAGGGAGAGTGTGACGCAAGCGCTGCACGCCTGCCACGCCACGGTTCACATGTGATGTGGCCGGCCCGCTGCCTCTCAGCTCAGCATGAACGTCTCATATTCGAGGTCGTACACTCTGCGGTTCAGAATGATCAACCCCACAAGGCTAGCTAGAACGGCCGCAATAACGAAGCCGTAGCCGAAGAATGCGGGCCCGAGCTGTTGGGTGACGATGGTCAGCACGAGGTTGGTCAGGAAGAATGTCAAAGTGACCGCGATGACGCTCCGCCGCCGGTCCAGATAGAAAAACACGTTCAACAGCGCCATGAGAATCACCTGCACGCCAGCGCCGACGACGTCTACGAACAACAGCGGCAGGAAGAGTTGAGAGATTCCCAGCGCGGCGAATAGATCTTCCGCCCACAGGAAAAACGCCAGAATGGTGACACCCTGCACCTTGATGATCTCCATGATGGCGCGCCGCACCGACAGCGCCATCTGATCCTTGAGGAAATACACGTGATCGAGGGCGGCACCGCCACGGATGGCATCGTACAAACGCTCATAGTTCTCCGCGAAGTCCGTTTCGATGCGCAGCAGAAACACCGCCATGCCCGGGATGGTGGTGAGGTAGGCGATGAAGATCGGGATGTCGTAGATGGCGGAGGCGCGCAGCGGCCCGACGATGCCCTCCGAGGTCGCCGGATTGAACCAGAAGAGAAATTTGTCTACCCACACACCGCAGTAAAACACCAGCCCGGCGACAAACAGGGTAGGAAAGATCAGCTTACGGTTGAGGAAGTCGAACGCAAGCATGCGGGTCAGCGGAAACATGCGCACGATTTCGGTGAGGAACGCAAAGAGCAGAATGGCGTGCGTGATGAGGAATCCCAGCAGCAGACCTTCGGTGCCGGCGTGTCTCAGCCCGAATCCCGTAGCAACCATGATGCTGTAGCCGACAAACATCACGCCGAGGATGTGCCCGTAGCGCTTCATGCCAGACAGAAAGATGACCACCAGCCACAGGTTTGTCAGCGTGATGAAGTTTGTCACCAACAGCACCTGGTAGGCGAAGCTCTGCTGTGGGAACTGTGTGAAGGCGATCGGTGCGACGGCTACGAGGCTCACCGCGCTGTTGATGCTGAGCAGCCCGAAGAGGTTGGGCAGGATGCAGTCGAAGCGTTTCTCGAACAGGCGATCGGCCACGAAGCGCGTGAAAACCAGCTGTACGCCGCCGGTGAATATGAGTGAGGTGGCCATCAGGTAGGTGACGGACACGAGAAAGTGCTGCACCTGGGTATCGTTAGAACCCACCCCGACGGAGATGATGCCAACGATGAGCACGGCCAGGATGGACAGCACCCAAGGCCCGGAGCCGATGATGCCGGCGTAGGTGTAGCCGTGCACGGTCGCGGCGATGGAATCGCGGGTCAGAATGCGGCGCAGTTCAAAACCTATTCCGGCCATCCGCCGGCCTCCGCGTAAATGCTGCGGTAGCGATCGAACATCAGCCCTTCGGCGTAAAACTGTTCGACGCGAGCCAACCCGACGGCTTGTGCTGCATGCCAGGACTGCTCATTCGTCAGCAGTTCCACGCAGGCGCTGGCCGTGGCCTGCGGGCTGCCGATGCCCACCACAGCACCTGCGCTGCCCAGGTCATCTCCTTCCTCCGGCGCACCGTCGATCATCTCCCTGCAGGAGCCAACGTCGGTTGCCACGCACGGTACGCCGGCGGCGAACGCTTCGAGCAGCACCAGCGGTTGTGCTTCGGAGATGGAGGTGAGCGCCATGAGGCCGAGCTTCGGCATCATCTCCGGCACGTTCTGAAAGCCGAGAAATTTCACGTTGTTTTCCAGCCCGAGTCCGTCCACGAGCGCTGCACACTCGTCGGCGTACGCCTGGTCTTCCTCCGTCGGACCGACGATCCAGCCTTCGGCGTCGGGTATTGCGTTCACCACCGCGCGCATGGCGCGCACGAACGTCTTCACGTCCTTGATCGGGACCACCCGGCCAACAAAGCCGATCACGGGGGGGATGTGTTGCGGCCGTTTGTCCAGCGCGTCAGCGTATCGGGCCAGCGAGATGCCGTTTGGTACAACCTTGGTGCGCTCGCGCTGCGCGCCGTCTGCGACCTGTCGGTCCCGATTGCCTCCGTACAGGGCGATGATCTGATCGGCTGCGGCGTAGGTGATGCGGCCAATCTGCTCATAGAAACGTATCCACAGCCGGCGCAGGTAGCCGAAGTCTTCTGTCAGCCCGATGTCGAACTGGTGCCCGGGCTCGGAAATCCAATCGGCCTGCGCCAGATCGATCTTGCGCTCCTTGGTGTAGATGCCGTGCTCCGTGAGGATGTACGAGCACTGCGGGTTGCGCGCTTTCACCATGGCGCCGAGCAGGCCGGC
Source organism: Gammaproteobacteria bacterium (assembly GCA_030432795.1). Lineage (GTDB taxonomy): Bacteria > Pseudomonadota > Gammaproteobacteria > Pseudomonadales > Azotimanducaceae > SYFY01. The sequence goes on along the minus strand of JAUILW010000123.1, from coordinate 2,115 downwards.
ATAGCCGGTGGAAATGGAGTGCACGACGTCCACCTGACCGATCTGCCGGGCGATCTTTGCCAGCATGAAGATCGGCGCGTGCATGGATCGCACCGTCCAGAAATAGTTGAGGAAGTTGGCGTCCGTACAGTGCGACTCATAGCTGCTGGTGATGCTGTCCCAGGCGGCGCGGCTGTGCAGAAACTCGGTGTGATCGATTGTGTTGCCGTCGCCAGCCACGAGCGCCAGGAGCTCCGCCAGTTCATCGGCGCTGGCACCCTCCGGACACTTGAACCGTTCGTGGAGGTCGTTCGAGCGGGCGAAGCGTTTGGCGGTGCCGAACCTGCGGCGGCCCTTGTGTACCTGCCAGGAATCTGCGAGGTAGAAGGTCTGCACCTGGTCGACGTTGGCTGGCAGCTCGTAGAGCGGTGCGCCGTAGTGCTCCCGCGAGCCGCCAATGAAGATGATGTCGAAGGTGAGTTCTGGCAAGCCCTGAATGATCTGGTGCACCCAGCTCGATACGCCGCCGCGGACATAGGGATACGTGCCTTCCAGCAGCAGACATACACGCTTGGTAGCTGCGGTTTCGCTCACGCGAGCCCCCACGATCGGCACAACGCGTGGTAGGGCGCTGTCGCGCGGAAGTGCAGCGGTAGGCGTTCGAGGTGGCTTCTGACAGCGGCAAAGTCCTGCTCGATGAAGGCTGCCTCCGCCAGGTAGGTAGCTACGCTTTCGATGTCGGCACCGGCATCCAGGGCGGCGCGGAAATGCGCTCCGGCAACCGAGGCGTTACGCCGCTCCAGGGCAATGCGCCCACGTAGCGTGTGCAGCGACGCTTCGCTGCTGGAGGCGAGACACGTGGCGGCGTGGTCGTCTGCCTCGCTCAGCATGAAGTTGCGCAGGTCACCCTCGGCAATGTTCAGGTACACGAGTTCCCAATAGAGAAAGGCGAGGGCGCGATGCACCGTTGGCCTGGAACGATCATCTACCGTGGGCAGCTCTGTGAGGTTCTTTTTGATCTTTTCGTTGATGCCGGTTTCGATCTTGTCCTTGACGCTGAAGGCAAGCAGCCGTACTTCGTCCGCGGGATCGCTCATAGCGAGTTTGAGAAAGGGTATGGCGTCGCGCTCCGACATGCGGCTCGCCGCGGTCACTGCAAGTACACGCTTCGCCACGTCGCCGGAGTGGCGCAGGATGTCACCGAGACCACCGGCGGCGAACTTGAGGTTCTTTTCGAGTTCTGGCGGGCGGTGCGGCAGCCGTGGCGGTTCGGTGCGCTGCATGGGGCGTTCCGTTGCGAAGAGCGACAGGCGCCGGCCGAGATAGAGGGCTGAGGCTACGCCAAGCAAGCCGATGGCCGGCAGGCAGAACATGATGGTTGCAGGAAAGCACCATGCATGACGTTGCTGCACGCCGCTGTCGCGCAGCCAGTAGGAAGCGATCCAGGCGCTGGCAGCAACGACTAGGCCGTGCAGGACGACGACAGACAAGGCAGCGCCTGTGCTGCCGCTTCTGGCAATGCCTACGCAGACGCCGAGTTCGAGGGCTAAGGCAATCCCACCGAAGATGGCGTAGCTGTGGTTACCCAACAGCATGACGTGCCACCGCTTGTTGACGGTCGAGCGCGTCGGCCATGGCTTCAGCCCCGGACTGGCGCAACAGGAACTCGCTGACATCGGTCAGCCTTGATGCGTTGGTCAGCAGCAGATGGCTGGTGTCGATGCCGAGCGCGTGCGGTCCTGCACCGTGTGCTTCGGTCAGGTAGCGCTCGAATCGGGTGAGGAAGTGCGTGTACTCCTCCGCGCCGGTGAGCGGCATGATCAGTAGTGCGCTCATACCACCCACCTCGCCGATGGAGAGCAATCGGTCAAGCCCCCGGCTCTGTTGGTCTATCGTTGCGATGTACGCAGGGGCTGCGGTTTGCTCGCTGAAGCGGATGGCCACGAGGGTTGTGGCGAGGCCATGATCCCGCGCGTATTCGAGGCTGCGCAGTATCTCGGAAACGAAGCCGGCAGACTCCACGTCCAGGCCCTCGGGAAACGTTGCCCGGTCGCGGGTGTAGTCGGCGATCTGACCGCCCAGAATGGCCATCAGCTGCAGCGTGCGTTCCGTGTAGCTGAAGAAAGGCAATTCAGT
>JAUILW010000850.1 GCA_030432795.1 Gammaproteobacteria bacterium | reverse complement strand
TGCTTGCCTGACAGATAGCCAAACGTCAGGGCCGGTCCCAACGTACCGCCTCCACCCCCATAGACGTTGGCCAGAGGCGCCGCCATGGCGTTGCCCGCGCAGTACAGGCCGCGTATGGGTTGGTCACGCCAGTCGAGCACCTGACCGTTGCCGTCTGTGCGCGGCCCACCGTTGGTGCCGAGCACGCCCGCTTCCATAGGTATCGCGTAGTACGGAGGTGTATCCAGGCGCCCGAGTGTGCGAAACGGTGCCTCTAGATTGCGATCACCCCAGTAGTTGTCGAAGCTGGTGTCGCCGCGCTTGAAGTCGTCGTCGTGTCCGTTGGCAACGAAATCGTTGAAGCGCGCTACGGTTTCTTCCAAACCACTTGCATCAATGCCGACCTCCCCGGCGAGCCCGCGGAGCGTATCGGCGCAGCGCACCATCTGCGACAGCGGCTCCCCAGGCCGATGCGTGAACACGTGATACTTCTGACGGAAGCGCTCATCGAACACGAGGTAGTACGGTAGGTTGGGGTAACTGTGGGAGCCCGCGTCGAACGCGTGCAGCACGAAACCAATCTCGTTGTAGTTGGCTGCCTCGTTGACGAAACGCCGGCCGAAGCGGTTGACCATGATGGAACCGGGCATGGAGCGCTCGCCCTGGCAGAGCAGATAGTTGGGTTTGGCGTCCCGGTGCTGCTGCTGCCACTCGAGGGTCGACGTCATCCAGAACGCATTGGACATGTTGCCGAGCTTGGCACCCACCTCCATGGCCATGAGCAGTCCGTCGCCTTCATTCTCCGGCACGCTCACCGGGCCGGTCATGGGGCCGCGCAGGAACGTCTTGACGAGTGTTTCGTTCCATTCGAACCCGCCCGTGGCGATCACCACGCCTTTGCGGGCACGAAACCAGCGCTCGCCGCTCGCCGTCTGTGCCATCACCCCCCGGATCTCATCGCCGCTTCTGGCAAGCTGCACCGCACGATGCTCGAAGTGGATGGCGATATCACGATCGAGCACCGCCCGTAGCAGGCCGCCAATCAGCGCCTGGCCGCGGCCGCGGCTGTCGGTGCGGCGACGAGCTTCGAGCACCTGCGCATCCAGACGTCCGATGTTCATGTCTTCGAAGTAGCTGGTGATACGCGGCGCGCCGGTCTTGGGTGGCACTACGCGCGTTGCCCAGTTACCGAGCTCGGCAAAGGGATACACCTCCGCGTCGAGCGAACGGCCTCCTTCAATGAGGCCGCCTGGCACGTCCGGCTGGTAATCCGGAAAACCCGTAAGCGTGCGCATGCGTACCGGCGTGCGCTCCGCGAGATAGCGCACCATCTCGGGGCCACCGTCGAGGAAACCTTCCAGAACCTCAGGATCCAGCATGCCCGGCCCCAGTGCGTCGAGGTAGGCGATCACACTTTCCCAGGAGTCCTCAACGCCCGCCTGAGCCTGATGATGGTTGTTGGGAATCCACAACATACCGCCGGACATGGCTGTGGTACCGCCGACCATGTTGGATTTCTCCAGCACGACCACCTCGCCGGCACCGAAGTCGTGCGCCGCGA
>JAUILW010000849.1 GCA_030432795.1 Gammaproteobacteria bacterium | reverse complement strand
GTCCGGCGCCCGTAAGCAACAGCACGCGGGTTTCGCCGTCCGCGGCAATCTGCGCAAGCGCCGCGTGCGTCTCGCGCACCATGCGGTTGGTCATGCCGTTGCGCTCGGCCGGTCGGTTCAGAATCAGTCGGGTGAGCGGCCCTTCGCGCTCGACCAGAATGGTCTTGTAGTTGGTCACAGTGCCTCCCCGGGACTTTGTGTCCCAGGGATTGTAACGCTATGGCGCAATCAGGGAGCTTCTAGCCCGTTTCAGCCAGCTTTCTCCGCCTCCACCCGCGCGATGCTCGGGTGCTCCGCAAGCCGCGCCATGAGGCCACGGATATTGTCGTAACCGTCGAGCAGGTCGCGGCCGAATATCTTCTGCACGATGCCGCCGGACAGCCCGAACGTGTAGAAGGTGTAGAAGTCTGCAAGGGTCAGCTCGGCGCCTGCCGCATAGGGTGCGCACACCATCAGTCGATTCACCGCCCGCATGCCCCGCTGCAGATCCGTATCGGTGGCTGCCTTGGTTTCATCGCTCACGCTCTGGCCGAAGAACGCCTCCGGCAGGCACCGGCGCGCTACCAGCTCCACGTCCAGGGTGATGTGGCAGCAAAGCTCCATCACCTTCGCCGCGGCGAATGGATCCGTCGGCAGCAGCCGCGGCTCGGGGTACGCGCCTTCCAGGAAGGACGCGATAGCGAGGGACTCGGAGAGGTAGTGCCCGTCCACCTCGATGGAGGGCATCTTGCCCATGGGCGTGCGCACCAGGTTCGACTCTTCCTGCGTGGGCGGCGCTTTCACCTCCTCAAACGGGGCACCTTTCTCTATGAGCAGCGCCTTGGCCAGGCTGTAGTAGTTGCTCATAGGTAGGCCGTAAAGTTTGATCATCTTCTTCTCCTTGGTCGTCAATCTACTCAATACGTTGCAGGGAGGCTGGAACCTTTCTCAAAACCGATTTCAAAACCGATTTCAAGGCCCATGAGCTTCGTGCGCTAAACCAGCCCCAGAACTTCCTCCAGAGTGAAATTTTTCGATGCTCGAAGGTTCCCGAGAAGGCTCAGTATCTCATTCTGATTCTTCAAATCGCCACAGGCTAACTTGCCGACGACGAGCGGATGAACGAGCAACTGGCTTTCATCGAGCAGCCGGACCGAGTCAAACTGCGTGCTCCTGCAGTGATTCACCTACACGCAGGTATCGACCAGTATCACGTAGATGCGTGCCGCTCGGCGAGTTCGGCCGTCGAGCCTTCAGAAACTACTCACCTTCCGTTTCCGGTATGAGCACACTACCCGTTAGCATGTGCCCACCAGAACCGTTCCTGTAAACATGGCCGCGGAAAAATCCGACAAACCAGGCTACTTCAAACGCAAGCTCGCCACCGCACGGCTGCTGGCCTCGCAACCGCGCAGCGCTGGCACTATGCTGCGCGACGCCCTGCTGCGCGTGTGGCGCGCACGGGGCGGCGGGCTGTACGGCATCGGCTATCTGGTGACATTCATCACGCTCGAGATTCGCATGGTCCTCGGCGAGGTGATGGACAGTGACGATGCGTTGC
>JAUILW010000848.1 GCA_030432795.1 Gammaproteobacteria bacterium | reverse complement strand
TACGCGTGGAGGTAGAGGCTTTCGATACAGGGCACCTGTGGTACGCCCGGCAACTGGCTGAGGAAGGCATTCTGCCGGACCCGGTGCTGGTACAGCTTTGCATGGGTGTGCCCTGGGGCGCACCGGATGATCTGCACACGTTTCTGGCCATGGTCGCCAATGTACCCGCCGACTGGACCTGGTCTGGATTCAGCCTGGGCGCGCACCAGATGCCCTACGTCGCGGCCTCAGTGCTCGCCGGCGGCAACGTGCGCGTCGGTCTGGAAGATAACCTCTACCTGGAGCGCGGCAGGCTGGCCACTAACGCCGACCTCGTGGAGCGCGCTGTTACCATCATCGAGAACCTGGGTGCCCGGCTGCTCAGCCCGGCAGAGGTTCGCGAGCGGCTACGCCTGACAAAAAGAGACCCCGTATGAGCATCGGTATCGTCGGCGCCGGTGTGATCGGTGCCGGATGGGTTGCTCGCTTTGTGGTGCACGGCAGGAGCGTACGGGTGTTTGACCCTCAGGCAGATGAGCACCGCGTGCGCGCCACCGTCGATGCTGCAGCATCCCGCCTGCAAGACGTGTACGACGTTCCCCTGCCTGCGCCGGGTGCGCTCGAGTTTGCCGACACCCTTGCAGATGCCGTGCGCCATGCCACGTGGGTGCAGGAGAGCACGCCTGAGGTTCTGCAGACCAAGCAGCAACTGCTCGCCGACATCGAGAAGCTCACCCCGCCGGAGGCGATCATCGCCTCTTCCACGTCGGGCTTCACACCAAGCGCGCTGTCGCAAGATCTCACGCGACCGGAGCGCATGCTCGTCTGCCATCCTTTCAATCCGGTGTATCTGCTGCCGCTGGTCGAGGTTGTGTCCTGCCCCGACAGCACGGCCGTCGCCGAAGCCCAGGTCCTGCTGCAGGCCGTGGGCATGAAGCCGCTCCACCTGCGCCGGGAGATCGATGCGCACATCGCCGACCGCCTGCTCGAGGCCGTATGGCGGGAAGCGCTGTGGCTCGTGCGCGATGGCGTTGCTACCACCGGCCAGATCGACGACGCCATCCGCTTCGGATTCGGCCTGCGCTGGGCGCAGATGGGGTTGTTCGAGACCTATCGGCTGGGCGGCGGTGAGCAGGGCATGCGGCACTTTCTGCAGCAGTTCGGGCCGGCACTGCAGTGGCCGTGGAGCCGTCTGACAGACGTGCCGGAACTGGACGACGCGCTTATCGAGCGCATCGCACAGCAGACTGAGGAACACGCCGCTGGGGCGAGCGTGCAGGCCGCCACCGAAGTCCGTGACCGCAACCTGGTGGCCATACTACGTGCGTTGAAAGAAACGGGTGCCGGCGCTGGCGCGCACTTGGCGGCATGGGAGGCTGGTGTCGCGTCCGACTAGCGCGTCGGTTGCACCGGAATCGCAGGCGGTGCGGCATGGTGCCCACCCTCTACACATCGCATGGTAGGCTCTGCAGCCTTTACGGATACCGCAAGCCAATGATTCGCCTGGTGGCTCTGGACATCGATGGAACGCTGCTGGCGCCCGGCGTGGACACGCTGGCGGTGCC
>JAUILW010000122.1 GCA_030432795.1 Gammaproteobacteria bacterium | reverse complement strand
ATCTACGCCGCAGGCGATGTGGTAGGGCCGCCGTCGCTCGCGTCCGCCTCCATGGAGCAGGGACGACGAGCAGCCTGCGATTTTCTCGGGCTCGAGCCAGGAAGGGTGGGTGAGCTGATGCCCTCTGGAATCTACGCGGTGCCGGAGATGGCGTGTGTCGGTCTGACGGAGGCCAAGGCACGAGAGAAAGCCGACGGTGTGGTCGTCGGATACGCCTACTTCAGCGAGATTGCGCGCGGCCAGATTGCCCAATCACAGGAGGGTATGCTGAAGCTCGTCGTCGGCTCGAATCGCCAGGTGCTCGGAGTGCATATCGTTGGCGCGTTCGCCACGGAGCTCGTGCACATCGGCCAGATGGGGCTCATTCACGATGCCACGATCGACGTCTTCATCGAGAACATCTTCAACTTTCCGACCTATGCGGAGAGCTATCGCGTTGCGGCGCTGGATGCTGCCGCCGCGCTGCGCCGTGCAGATAGCGGTCGAGCGGAAGAAGTGGCCTGATCGAGCGGGTGACCGCTGGTCGCCCACTATCCTGCCGATACGAATCAGTGCGTGCTGGTGAGCAGCATGTAGCGATTGAGTTTGCGCGCGGCGTGTTCTGCGACGTGGTGAAAGCGTCCACCAACATGCAGACGGTCTTTGGTGCTGCCCACCCACACGACTTCCACACAGGTAATCACCGGATAGCCATCGGGCAGGGTCATTGCCACACCAAGCCAGTCACGAGGCTGCAGATGCAGGTCGGATCCCGGCAACAGGAAGCTCAGCCCATCTACCGACAGATTCACCGGTGTGGGCTCGCCGACCGCCTCACCATGGGTTGGCTCGGTGAGCCTACGAACCGCTACTTCCAGCAGTCTCAGGGCAGTCGCCGCCTGCGGGTCCGCTACCTGATCAATCGCCTGGCGCAGTGGCTCGTCGATGTCCGCCAGTATCCGCTCGCGGCGATGCCAGGCTTCGAGGCCCAGAGCGATTGCCAGCGTGTCCGCGTCGACGAAGCCGGGCAGGCGACACCAGCGCAACGGCAGCTCCAGATCTGCGCGCCAGCTTTCCCGCCGTTCGTCCAGCAGGGCAGACTGCAGTCCCGGTTCTGTCGTCATGCTATCGCTCCAACATTCGTGATCGTTGCAGGGTAAGTGTAGTTACCCTGAACGAGGCCGCCTGCGAAGTCGTTGGCGAAGCGATGCTGCTGCCCGTAACATGCCGGCCCCATGGCGCAACCAGATTCAAGCCCGCCACTGGCGCAGCGCAGAAGCATGAGCGATACGCTGACCTTCTGTGTTGCCGTGGCGTGGCGCTACGGCGCCAGCCGCCATGGCGCGACATCCTCAGTAAGCATTGCGGCCGTCGGCGGTTTGGCGCTGTCGATCTGCGTACTGATCGTCGTGGTGAGTGTGATCAACGGGTTCGAGCGGGAACTGAAAGAGCGTGTGCTGGGTGTAGTACCGCATGTGAGCGTCTACCAGCGCGCCGGTATGGCACCGCATCCCACCGCGCCAGAGGTTCTGCGCGCACAGCCGGGAATCAACGGTGTGGCGGCATTTGTCCAGAAACCTGCTCTCCTGGCCGCGGGAGAACGGGTGGCCGGGGTCGGCGTCTATGGCGTAGATCCGGCAGAGTATGCCGCAGTGTCGGATATCTTCCGCTACCAGGTTTCGGGATCCTACGAGCGCCTGACGCAGCGCAGCTACGGCGTGGTCCTGGGCGCACGTCTGGCGCAGCGGCTGGACGTTGTGGTGGGTGACGCCGTCAGCCTGGTCATGCCCACGGCTACGGTATCTCCGGTCGGTCTGCTGCCAAGGCAACGCCGCTTCGAAGTGGTGGCGGTAGTAGACAGCCAATCCGAGTCCGACGGGCGCACGGCGTATGTACACATCGATGATGCCCAGCGGCTGTTTCGCATGGGCAAGCGCATCTCTGGCTACCAGATGCGTCTGACGGACCTTTTCGACATCGATGCGGCTTACCGTGCGGTGGACGCCGCGTTTCTCGAGGGTGGCATGATCGTGCGGCCGTGGACACGCGTGCACGGCAATCTGCTGCAGGCGATCCTCACCCAGAAGCTCACCATGTTCGTTTTGTTGTCTTTTCTGGTTGGAGTTGCTGCTTTCAATCTGATTTCCGGCCTGGTGATGGTCGTCGATCAGCGAAGCGCCGATGTTGCCGTTCTGCGCACCTTGGGCAGTCGAACGCCGAAGATCGTTGGCATTTTCGTGGTGCTGGGCGTCCTTCTGGGCGCTGTCGGCGTGCTGCTCGGCACCGCAGCGGGTGTCGGGCTTGCGGCCTCACTGCCGGATCTCTACACGTATATCAGCCAGGCCCTGCAGACGGATCTGATGACGGAGTACTTCATAGGCTACCTGCCCGTGGAGGTGCGCCCCGGCGACGTTGGCGCCATCGTCATCGTCAGCGCGCTGCTCACGGTTCTGGCGACGTTGTTCCCGGCCTGGCGTGCGGCCCGATTGCGTCCCGCGAGGGTGCTTGCCCATGAGTGACGCAACGGACGTGCTGGTGGCAACCGGGGTCTGCAAGGCCTACCAGCAGGGTGCGGACCGCATCGAGGTGCTGCAGGATGTGAACCTGCGCATCGAAGCAGGCGAACTCGTTGCGCTTGTTGGCCGCAGCGGCTCCGGCAAGAGCACGCTGCTGCATGTGCTGGCCGGACTCGAGGACGTGGATGCAGGCGAGGTGTTCATCGCCGGTCAGCCATTGCAGTCTGTGGGCGGAGAAGCACGAGCGGAACTGCGTAATGCCTATCTCGGCTTCGTTTATCAGATGCACCATCTGCTGGCGGAGTTCACGGCGCTGGAAAACGTCGCTATGCCGCTGCGCATTGCGGGAGTCAGTCGCCGGGCGGCGGAATCCGCCGCCCGGGACATGCTCGACGCAGTCGGGCTGTCGGCCCGCGCCAGGCATCGGCCGTCGGAGCTTTCCGGCGGTGAGCGGCAACGCGTAGCCGTGGCCCGTGCGCTCGTCGCCCAGCCGAAAGTGGTGTTGGCGGACGAACCCACGGGCAACCTCGACCGTCAGAGCGCCGATCAGGTGATGGCGCTCATTACCGAATTGTGCCGCAGCCGCGGTGTAGGGTTTCTCATTGCCACCCACGACAGCAACATCGCGCAGTCTGTCGACCGGGTAGTGACACTCGCGGGCGGCGAGATAACGTGAGTGCCGCGCGCGATGTGGCGTTTCGCTTTCTACTCAAAGGCGCAGACCCCTTTACCCGCTTCATTACCTGGGTGTCATTCACGGGACTACTGCTCGGCGTGATGGTGCTCACCGTCGTGGTGAGCGTCATGAATGGCTTCGATGATGCGCTCAAGGAGCGCCTGCTGAGCGCCGTTCCCCACGTGGTGATCGAAGGAGCCAGTGAGGTACCCCCTGGGGTTGCGGAGCTGCCTGAAGTGGATGCAGCTTTTGCCTTCTTCGAGGGCATGGCCATGATCAGCCGCGGTCGTGCCGTGACGCCGGTTTCGGTGTTCGGCTTGGGCGAGGGCGGTGGTCAAGCCTTTGGTGACATCGGCGCACACATGCGCACGGGCTCCATGGAAGCGCTCACAGCCGGCTCCAGAGCAGCAATCCTTGGCGCGCCGCTGGCCGCCCACCTTGGGCTCGCCACGGGTGACAGCCTGGCGCTTATCTTTCCCATGCCCGGCGCGCTGGGTCTCGCGCCGGTGCAGCAGCGCTTTGAGCTTGTGGGCACATTCGAGTTGCAGGCGGAGCTTGATACCTCGCTCGTGCTGGTAGCGTTGGATGACCTCGACGGGAAGGTGCGTGAGCGCAGCGGCGACAGTGGCGTGCAGCTGCGAATCCACGCGCCGCTCGAGGCTCTGACCGTTCAGGAGCGCGTGCAGGCGCTCGTGCCGAATGCCCGGGTCACCACCTGGATGCAACGTTTCAATGATCTTTTTCAGGCGGTACGCCTGGAGAAAGCGATGATGTTCGTGATCCTGCTGCTGGTGGTTGCGGTGGCATCATTCAACATCGTCTCGGGGCAACTCATGCTGGTGCGGAAGAAGACCTCCGCCATCGCCATTTTGCGAACCATGGGTGCGGACAACCGATTCATTTCCAGGGTTTTTCTGCTGCAGGGATTGCTGGTGGGCTGCCTGGGCATCTTTGCCGGCCTGCTGCTCGGTGTGCTGGCCGCCCGGCATATCAACGGCATCGTCGGGGCGCTGGAGTCCATATTCGGCGTGCACCTGCTGGATGGAACCTACTTCGTCTCCATTCCGGTTTCCATCGAGGCCACGGATCTGACCGTGATCGCGACACTTTCCGCCGCGCTGGCGCTGGTGGCGGCCTATCTGCCCGCCAGGCGCGCGCGCAACCTCTCGCCGATCGCCGGCCTGCACGGCTGATTCAAATCAGCCAGTGCCCCGGCGGCGAGCGAGCCTTCTCGCGCGGCGTTCCCGCCAGCGGGTGATCACGTGCATGCGCCAGAGCACCCGCACGAGCACAAAACCGGTGACACCGAGCACCCAGCCGCAAAGCAGACTGCCGAAAATCAGCGGGTAGCCGATTCCAACAAAGTTGTCCACGAGCCAGCCGAAGCTGATGTCGATGCTGGCGGTTTCGAGCTGCATGTTCAAAAGCCACGCACCGAGCCGGTAGGCAAAGTAGAACATCGGCGGCATGGTGATCGGATTGCTGATCCATACCAAGGCCACGCTTATAGGCAGGTTGCAGCGGAACTGCACCGCCAAGGCACCGGCCACCACCATCTGGAAGGGTATGGGTAGAAAGCAGCAGAACAGCCCGATAAACACGGCGCCCGCGGCGGAACGCCGGTTGAGATGCCAGATATCGGAATTCTGTAGGAGCGGGCTCAGCGGACGAAGGGCTGGATTCTCACGCACAGCCTGAGGACTTGGCAGATATCGCTGGAGCAGCTTCTTGGGCATAACCTGCCTATTATGCCCGGAACCCTGTGATGCTTCGATTAAAGCGCGTCCGGCTGATCGCCGTCGCGGTCATGTGCGTAACGGTATCGGCGCATGTGGCCAACGCTCACCGCCTGGCGCTGGCATCCCGCCTGCCGCCATGCGTGATCGGCGCATCGGTTGAAGCGCAAGGACAGATACTGTCCGTAGACGAGGCGGCTGGAGAGGCTCCGTACCATCAGATCATCGTGCAACTACCCGTGTCGGTACCGAACTGCACGGACGGTATCTATCGGCTGCGGCTCGGCTGGGGCCGCGAACTCGGACTGCCGCTCACCGGTGAGACCTGGCACGTACAGGCCAAGGTGCGCGCGCCGTGGAGCATGCGCAACCCCGGCGGCTTCGATTACGAACGGTGGCTCCTCGCCAGGCGCATCGACGGCACGGGCTACGCGCGGCATGCCAAGCTTCTCCGTTCAGGGCCGCAGGCAAACGCGGTGCAGGCTTTTCGAGAACGGCTGAGTAGGCGCCTGGAAGCGGAGTCGCTCCATCCCGGTATCGCACACGCGCTGACGTTGGGAGATAGCCGGCATATCGGGCAGGCCTTGTGGGGATTGTTGCGGGACACCGGCACGGTGCACCTTCTGGTGGTGTCGGGCCTGCACGTGGGCATTGCTGCCGCCGTGGCACACGCGATCGCCGGTATGCTCTTGCGTTGCCTGCCGGGCGCGGCAACGTATCTACCTGCTGCACGCTCCGCGCGAGCGGCAGCGGTGCTGGGTGCTGCGGCCTACGTGATACTGGTGGGATTCGAAGTGCCTGTCACCCGCGCCCTGTGTATGGCGGCGGTCGCCGCTCTTGCGGCTCTCGCCTCCCGGCGCTTGGGGGCCTGGCAGAGCTACGCGGTAGCGCTTACCGCGACGCTCCTCAGCGTCCCACTTGCGCCCCTGGAGCAGGGCTTCTGGTTGTCCTTCGGCGCGGTTGGCGTGTTGCTGGTGCGCTTCTCCAACGTGCACCGTGCGCCCGAGAGCATCCGCTCCATACGCGTGCTCGGCCAGGCGCAGGTTGCCTTGTTCATCGGCATGTTTCCGCTGCTCGCGGCCGTTACCGGCCAATGGGCCTGGGTGGCACCGGTTGCCAATGCGGTCGCCGTGCCGCTCGTGAGCATCGCTGTGGTTCCGCCGCTCCTGGTGTACGCCTTTCTGCCAATAGAAAGCGTTGCGCGTTGGTCCTTGGCCGTCGCTGATCAGACAGCGTTGTGGCTATTGGAGATGCTGCAGTTGCACTCGGTACCGGCAATGGCCTTGGCCGAACAGCCTGCAGCGGTGGTATTTCTCAGCGCCACCGCGGCGGTGGCCTGCTTGCTGCCGTTGCCACGGCGCTGCCGGATCGTCCTGGTGCCCGCGATACTTGCGCCTCTAGCGCCTGCGGATGCACCGCTTCCACCCGGCGTGTTCCGTATCCATGTGCTCGATGTAGGCCAGGGTAGCGCGGCCATCGTGGAGACCCGCACGAGCACGCTGCTGTTCGATGCTGGTGCACGCTACCCTTCCGGCTTCGATATCGGTGAGCGGGTGGTTCTGCCTGCGCTCGCCCAGCTGCCGCGCAGGCACCTCGACCGGCTGGTGGTGAGCCATTCTGATAACGATCACGCAGGTGGCGCCGATGCGGTTGGCGCGGTACATCGCGAGGCAGAGTACATTGATGACGTTTCCTGCCATAGCTATGCAGGGTGGCAACAGGATGGTGTGCGGTTTCGATTTGTGTCGCACCCGCGTATCCGCCGGGAAACCGCCGACAACGACCGTTCCTGTACGTTGCTGGTGGAGAGCCAGGATGCTCGGGCGCTGCTTACCGGGGATACCAGCGCCCGATACGAGGCGTTGATCGGCCGCCAGGTGGGAGGGGCGGTGGACCTGCTGACCGCGCCGCACCACGGCAGTATCAGCTCCTCATCGCCGAGCTTCGTGCGCCGTCTGTCACCGAGGCTGGTGGTGTTTTCAGCAGGCCGTGGCAACCGCTACCGACACCCGCACCCTGCGGTGGTGGCGCGCTTCCACCGTGAGGGAAGCCAGATATTCATCACTCATGAAACCGGCATGCTGCGCTGGCGTAGCGACGAAAACGAGGTAACGCGATGGCGCACGCAGCATGCTCGTTACTGGACGCAGCGGCTATCCATGTAACGCACCACCTCACGCAGCCTGCGTACCAGGTCGTCGAGTTCCTCGGCGTTGAGAAACGCACCGATCTGCAGATGCTCACCGCGACAGCGCACGTATACTGATTTGTTGCGCCACGGGTGTCGGGCCGGCTCTACCTGAAAACGTGTATGGAATCGGTCATACACCCGTTCCAGGGTCTTTCGCGGCGCACTGGCAAAGTGGCCGAACTCCACCTGCACCATCTCCGGCCGCACGGTGATTACCTGCTGACGGTAGCCGCGGCGAACGCAGTACCACAAGCAGGACACCAGCACCGTAAGCTCGAGCACCGTGAACGGCAGAATCATCCACATGCCGAGCCACGCGAAGCTGATACCGATCGTCAGCGATATCGCCACCAGAACGTACAGAAAGTAGAGATTAGCCCGCCACGTCCACGACTGGTTCGGGCGCAGGATGACCTGCGCTTCGCAAGGCTCGTCGCGGAAGCGCGTGTCGATCACGCCGCACTCGCGCCGGGAAAGTCGGCAAATACCCGCCGGATCATGGCGAGGTCGAAGGGGTCGGCAAACGTCAGATCGCTGGTGGACTTGGCGGACATCAGCCAGCGCATGCTGCGGTAACCGAGGCCCGGCAGCAGCGTGGCCTTCTGGTCGCCTGTGCGCGCGTGGTAGACCGTTCGGTAGATGGCTGCCTCTGGTGCTTTGGCGTTGTGCTGGCTGGTCTGGCCCAGGCTTGCACGCACCGCTACGCGCACCCCGAAAGCTTCGAAAAGATAAGCGGCCAGGGCCTCTTCCGGCACATCGCCAACCTGCAGATAGTGCCCGGGCAGGCTCCAAAGGCCTTGCTGCTGCACGACCAGTACCAGGCCGCGCGCGTCCTGCAAAACGGCGCTCTGAAACACCTGGAAGTAGTCGCGCCCCACCGCAAGCTCCTGCCGCGTGCGTTGCACGCTGTTCCACAGGTGGGCGCCGGCGACGCTGAGATATTCCACACCGATGCCGTGCGGTTCCACGCGCCGCACCACGGCGTCGACCTGCGGCGTGGCGTGCAGATCCACTGAACTTGCACGCAGCTGGCGCACCTTGATCTGCGCGCCGGGCGACAGCTTGGCGTCGTCCACGACGATGAACATGCCGCCCTCGGAGATGTCCCGGACCGTGGTGGTCATTTTGCCGAAGGATATGTGTGACAGCT
>JAUILW010000847.1 GCA_030432795.1 Gammaproteobacteria bacterium | reverse complement strand
ATGCTGGAGCGGTCGCGACCAATGGCCTGCGAAAGCTCTGCGCGCGTCAACCCGAGCTTCTGCGCTGCGCGCAGCGCCGCCTTGCCAAGCACCTCGGCGGCTTCGGGAGCGTGCTTTTCTGCCAGTTCGATGCTGCTCATGAGTGCCATTCTACCGCAGCACCGCATCTGTGCAAATGCATGAAAGTAATAAATAGTATGTAAATGCACTAAAGTACCCCATTGCCTGATGCCGACGGCGGTGGAGGTTGCTACCATCACAGCGCTTGAGGAGAAGCCGATGATCACGAAACTTGGGCGGGCCCTGGCCTTAGCCGTCTGCCTGGCGGCCTGCAGCAGCACGCCGAACCTCTCGAGCGAGCAGCACTTCAACCTCAGCGGCCGTTGGCAGCTCGTCGAGGAGTTGAGCGACGCGGCTCCAAGTGCTCGTCAGATGATGGAGCGTGTGGGTGTGGACGATATGCGCCGGCAGCCTTCCCGACGTGCGCAGATGGCACGCATCAACGGCGCGGTGTTCGCCTTCGTCGCGCAGGACTTTCCGGTGCTGCAGGCGCGTCGCCTGCGTATCGAGCAGAACAGCGACTCCATGGGCATCGACTACGAGCCGGGTACCTACCGGGATGTGAGCTGGGGCCATCGCGAACGCGGCCTGTGGGAGGTGTACGCTGGTTGGGACGAGCAGGGCGCGCTGGTGATCGATTCCCGCAGCAGCGAGATCCGAGCCGTCGAACAGCATGTGCTGCGCGACGACGGTCTGCTGGAGATCAATGTCGTGGTGAACAGCGATCAACGCGACCTCTCCCTGCGGCGCGTGTACGCAAGAATCTGACCCACTTCAGGCGTGCTGTGACCCGCCGCACAACGCTCAAAGCCAGAGTGTCCTACGCTACGCGGTGACTCATTATCGGTAGCCAATCGTGGCATACGCAGGACGCCTTGCCCGGGCTGGGGGCTTCACGCTCATAGAGCTCATGATCGTTGTCGCCATCATCGGCGTGCTCGCCTCCGTGGCGATCCCTGCATACAACGACTACGTACAGAACGCCGCCAGCGCCAAAGTGCTCAAGCAGTACACCGATGGGCAGAGCTTCGTGCAGTCCCGCTTTCGCCTCGCCAGCGCCGAAGAATCCATGGGTGTGGCGGTGAGCTTCCCCTCCAACAATGCCGAGTGGATTGCCGAACTCAACCCCACAGATGCGTTGGCACCCGGAGGCGGCCCGGCGTGGGTTGCCGGCACTGGGAACGCCGCCACCGGGGCTCTGGGGGTTACCTACACCGGCACCTGGGCGGGAGGTACTGCGCAGGTGGTGCTCACGAGGCCCGCATACGCCGGCTTCGCCGCGGAGTCGACGACGTTCACCGACAACTGACGTCGAACATTGCTGCAGGGGCTGCAGGGTCAGCTACGCTTGCAATACCGACACCGGACCGTAAACTACGCGCTCCCTGGGATCGCTGCCCAGGAACTACTCCGCCTTAGCTCAGTTGGTAGAGCAGCTGACTGTTAATCAGCGGGTCGCTGGTTCGAGCCCAGCAGGCGGAGCCA
>JAUILW010000121.1 GCA_030432795.1 Gammaproteobacteria bacterium | reverse complement strand
CTACTTCTTCTCGATCTTGGGTTCCTTCGGCATGCCGAGGCCCCGTTCGCTGATGATGTTCTTCTGAATCTGCGAGGTACCGCCGCCGATGATCAGGCCCAGGTAGAACATGTAGTAGTACTGCCAGGTACCCTTGTCGCGCAGGTAGGGGTTGTTGCCGTAGGCAATACCGATCTCGCCGAGCGCGTCGATTGCCAGTGCTTCGAGATCGTGCCGCAGCTCGGTGCCCTGCAGCTTGCCGATCATGCGCGCCAGGCGGGCGTCGCTCTTGCCGTTGAGGCGGTCGGAAAGCACGCGCATCTCGTTGAAGCGCAGGCTCATGACACGGCCTTGAATCTGCATCAGACGATCGCGGAACACCGGGTTGTCGATGATGCGCTGGCCGTCCAGCGTCTCTTCCTGCATCAGCTCCGTGAGGCGATTGAGGCGGGTGAGCATGGCGTTCGGGTCGCCCAGCGAGTCACGCTCGAAGCCGAGGATGCTGTTGGCCACCTGCCAGCCCTGGCCGCGTGCGCCGACGATCTGGTCTTTGGGCACGCGCACATCGGTGAAGAAGGTTTCGTTGAAGTTGGCGTTGCCGGTCATGTCGACGAGCGGGCGCACCTCGATGCCGGGCGTATCCATGCGAAACAGCAGGAAGGAGATGCCCTGGTGTTTCGGTGCATCGGGCTCGGTGCGTACCAGGCAGAATATCCAGTCGGCGATGTGGGCTGTGGAGGTCCAGATTTTCTGGCCATTCACGACCCATTCGTCGCCATCCAGCTCCGCGCGCGTGCGCAGCGACGCCAGGTCGCTGCCGGCGCCGGGTTCGGAATAGCCCTGGCACCAGAGAATCTCGCCACGGATGGTGGGCGCGATGAACTCGCGCTTCTGCTCCTCGGTGCCCATCTCCAGCAGGGTGGGAACCAGCATGGAGATGCCCTGGCCGCCGAGCCCCGCGTTTACCTGTGCGCGCGCAAACTCCTCGGCGATGATGCGGCCTTTGAGGATGTCAGGCTCGGCGCCGTAGCCGCCGTACTCCTTGGGGATGGTGCGCGCTGCGTAACCGTGCTCGATCAGGAGCGCCTGCCAGTCGCGTACCTCCTGGGACTTGATGTTGCCGCCTTTCGGGGCCTGGTCGCCGTGCTTTTCGAGAAAGTCGGCCACCTCGCCACGAAACGCCTCGTACTCGGGTCCGTAGGACAGATCCACGTTGCACTCCGTCTGACACAAGCCGGCTATGGTACCGCAGGGGCGAGGCTTTGCGGAGCGCGCCGCGGGTGTGTGGTAACTTCTCGGCAAACAGCAACACACGGAGCCGGATCACCGGCACCGGCAGCACAGAGGGGACGCATCATGCGAGACGAGACCATTGCCATCCACGCGGGTTACGAGACCGATCCCACCACCAAGGCGGTGGCGGTGCCGATCCACCAGACGGTGGCCTACGAGTTCGACAACGCCCAGCACGGCGCGGATCTGTTCAACCTGGCGGTGCCGGGCAATATCTACTCGCGGATCATGAACCCCACCTGCGATGTGCTGGAGCAGCGGGTTGCGCAGCTCGAAGGCGGCGTGGCGGGCCTGGCGCTGTCCGCCGGCAGCGCTGCCATCAACTACTCGGTGCTCAACATCGCCGAGGTTGGCGACAACATCGTCAGCGTGCCGCAGCTTTACGGCGGCACCTACACGTTGTTTGCGCACATGCTGCCCAAGCAGGGCATCGAGGTGCGCTTTGCCGAGAACGACTCTCCCGAGGCGCTGGACAAACTCATTGATGGGCGCACCAAGGCGGTGTTCATGGAAACCATCGGTAATCCGGCGGGCAACATCGTCGATGTTGCGGCGGTTGCAGACATGGCGCGCAGCCGCGGCGTGGCCACCATCGCCGACAATACGGTTGCCACCCCTTCGCTGCTCAAGCCCATCGAGCACGGCATCGACATCGTCGTGCACTCGCTGACCAAGTATATGGGCGGCCACGGCACGAGCCTCGGCGGCATCGTCGTCGACTCGGGCAAGTTTCCCTGGGCAGAGCACGCGGAGCGTTACGCCATGCTCAACACGCCGGAAGCGAGCTACCACGGCGTGGTGTACACCGAGGCCTTTGGCCCCGCAGCCTATATTGGCCGCGTGCGCACCGTGGCGCTGCGCAACACCGGTTCGGCGCTGTCGCCGTTCAACGCCTTTCAGCTGCTGCAGGGCATC
Source organism: Gammaproteobacteria bacterium (assembly GCA_030432795.1). GTDB lineage: Bacteria > Pseudomonadota > Gammaproteobacteria > Pseudomonadales > Azotimanducaceae > SYFY01. Next base: position 6,075 of record JAUILW010000121.1, on the reverse strand, counting down.
GAGACCCTGCCGCTACGCATGGAGCGGCACTGCGAGAACACCCTGGCTGTGGCGCGGCATCTGAAGGGCCATGCGGCGGTGGAGTGGGTCAGCTACGCCGGCCTCGAGGATCATCCACATCATGCGTTGGCGCAGAAGTACATGGGTGGGTACGCCTCAGGCATCCTCACCTTTGGCGTCAAGGGCGGTTACGACGCCGGTGTTCGTTTCTACGACAAGCTGGAACTGTTCAAGCGTCTGGTGAACATTGGCGACGCCAAGTCGCTGGCCTGCCACCCGGCCTCCACCACGCACCGCCAGCTCAGTGAAGCAGAGCAGCGGGCGGTAGGCGTAAGCCCTGAGGCAATCCGCCTATCTGTGGGCATCGAGCACATCGACGACATCCTCGCTGATCTGGATCAGGCGCTGACCTGACATGGAGGCGGCGCTGCCCGTCCTGACCACCGAAGCAGCGCTGGTGCTGGCGCTGCTCGGTTTCGCCGTGTTTCTGTTTGTCACAGAACTCGTGCGGGTGGACGTGGCGGCGGTGCTGGTGATGACGCTGCTCGGGCTCGTCATCTACCTGCCGGGTCTCGATGGGCTTCTGGCACCGGAAATTCTCTTCTCGGGGCTCTCCTCCAACGCCGTGGTGTCTATCATCGCCGTCATGATCATCGGTCGCGGTCTCGACAAAACCGGCGTGATGGAACAGCTCGCCCGCGGCATCTTTTACCTCGGCGGCCGCACGGAGCGGCGGGTGACGGCGCTGGTGTCGGGCACGGTGGCGATTATTTCGTCGTTCATGCAGAACGTTGGCGCCGCGGCGCTGTTTCTGCCGGTGGTATCGCGCATTTCCGCGCAAACCGGTGTGTCGATGTCGCGGCTGGTGATGCCCATGGGGTTCTGCGCCATTCTCGGTGGCACGCTGACCATGGTGGGTTCGAGCCCGCTGATCATGCTCAACGATCTGCTCATCGGTGCCGGGCGCAACCTTCCGGAAGGTCAGACCCTGCGTACCTTTGATCTGTTCGACGTCACACCTCTTGGCCTGGCGCTGGTAGCGTCTGGATTGTTGTACTTCCTGCTGTTCGGCCGCCGGCTCATACGCGGTGAAGGGCAGAAGCCGGTATCCCGCGGCGCCGGCACCGTGCGCTACCTTCGTCGCGTGCACGGGGTTGATGCTGCGGTGCGCGAAGTGGAGGTGCCTTCCGAGAGCCCCTTCGTTGGCCTCGACATCGACCAGCTGCAGAATCGCTACAACGTACGCATCGTCGCTTCGCGCTACGCCAACAAGCTGCTGGTTTCGCCGCCCTTGCATGCACCTATCGCAGCGCCCGCGACTTTGGCGGTCATCGCCCAGCGCGACAATCTGCGGGAGTTCGTCGTGGCAGGCGGGCTGACGCTGCGACCCAAGCTCAAGGAACTGCGCCACCTGCTGGCCCGCTCTATCGCCGGGGTGGCGCAGATCGTCATACCGCCGGAGTCTTCGCTGGTTGGCAAGTCTTCCCGCGACCTTCGATTGCGGATGACCTACGGCTTGAGCCTGTTGAGCGTGGTACGCGGCGGCCAGGCCATCACCGAAGAGCTGGTGGACCTGCCCATAGAGTCCGGCGACACGCTGATCTGCCACACACGCTGGGAGCACCTGGCGAAGCTCGAGGAAGACCGCGACTTCGTAGTGGTGACGACCAACTACCCGCGTGAGGAGCGCCACCCGTATAAGGTGGTGCTCGCCGTATCGTTCCTGGTGCTGGCGCTGACGCTCGTGATCTTCACCAATATCGCCCTGCCCATTGCGCTGATGACGGGTGCTGTGGGTATGGTGGTTGCGGGTGTGCTCAGCATGGACGATGCCTACCGCGCGGTGAGCTGGAAAACCGTGTTTCTGTTAGCGGGGCTTCTGCCCCTGGGGCTTGCGGTGGACAACTCCGGTGCCGCCAACTACGTGGCCGGGCACATCCTCGTGCGCTTGGGGGATCTGCCCATCTGGGGCCTGCAGACGGTGGTGGGCGTGCTGGCAACGGCGTTTACCCTGGTGATGTCCAACGTCGGCGCGACGATTCTTCTGGTGCCCATCGCCATCAATCTGGCGATTTCGGCCGGCGGCGATCCTGCGCTGTTTGCGCTGACGGTTGCCGTTGCCACCTCGAACTCGTTTCTCCTGCCCACCCACCAGGTGAACGCGCTCGTCATGGGCCCTGGAAACTATACGGTGAGCGACTTTTTACGGGTCGGCACGCCGATGACGGTGATCTTTCTCGTGGTATCCATTTCCTTCCTCAACTGGTTCTATTGATGCCAACGCTCAGCCTGGGCACAAAGCTCGCTTACGGGTTCGGACAGTACGCGGAGGGCCTGAAAAACGCTGCGTTTGGTGTCCTGTTGTTCTTCTTCTACAACCAGGTGCTCGGGCTGTCGTCCACGCTGGTAGGCCTGGCCGTAGGCATTGCGCTGGTATTCGACGCCATCACCGACCCGCTGGTGGGTTCCATCTCCGACAACTGGCGGTCGCGGCTCGGTCGTCGCCACCCGTTTCTGCTGGCGGCGGCGGTGCCGCTGGCGATCGCGTTCTACCTGCTGTTCAACCCACCGGCGGGCTTGTCTGAGCGAGGCTTGTTCATCTGGCTGACGGCGTTTGCCATTCTCACCCGCGGTGCGATGACGCTTTACCATGTGCCGCATCTGTCGCTGGGTGCAGAGCTGTCGCCGCACTTCACGGAACGCACCACGGTCGTCGCCTACCGCTACTTCTGCAGCTATCTGGGCGTGCTTACGGCTCTTGCGCTGGCGTTCGGTGTGTTTTTCAAGGCCACGGCCGAACATGCGGTGGGACAGTTCAACCTCGAAGCCTACGCGCCCTATGGCTTGACGCTTTCGGTGCTCATGGTGGTATCGGTGCTGGTGACTGCCTTCGGCACGTGGAACCGCATCCCATACCTGGTGCAACCGGTTGCCGATCCGGTGAGCCCCATGGGGGCGTTGAGGCGCATGTTTACCGATCTGGGGCAGGCGGTGATGAACCCGTCGTTCTCCTGGCTGTTCGGTGGGTTACTGCTGGTATTCATGATGGTGGGCGTGGACGCTGCGTTGAACCTGCACATGAACACCTTCTTCTGGGAGCTGTCGAGCAGCGGCAACTTCGCGTTTTTCGTTGCGAGCCCCATTGGCGTTCTCATCGGCTCCGTCTTTGCCCGGCGCTTGAACGAGCTGTTCGACAAACGCCCCTGCGTAATCTTTGGAACGGGCGCCTGGGCTGTGCTTCAGATCGTGCCGATCCTTCTGCGCCTCGCCGATTGGTTTCCTGAGAACGGCACGCAGTCGCTGGCGGTAACGCTCACCATCTTCAAATTCGTGCAGGGGTTGTGCGTGGCGCAGTCGCTGGTCACCTTCAATTCGATGATCGCGGATGTCGTGGATGCCCATGAGCTGCGCACCGGCAAGCGGCAGGAAGGCATCTTCTTTGCAGCGGTGTCCTTCTCGAGCAAAGCGACCACGGGGCTCGGTAACATCGTCGCAGGTGTCGCGCTGGCTTTGATCAGCTGGCCCACGGGGGCGGCGGTGCGGACGGCGGCGGACGTCCCTGCGGATACCATCGTCTGGTTGGGGCTGCTGTACGGCCCTATCGTCTCCGGTTTCGTGGTGGTGAGCCTGTGGTGCTATGCACGCTACGACATCGATGCCGCACGACATGCGCAGATCATTGAAGCGCTGGCGGTCAGGCGCGCGCGCTCGTCGAATGTTTAGAACCAGAAACGTAAGCCTGCCACCAGGGCCGTCCGCTCATCATCCTCCGCAAGATCCGCGGTGCCGGCGAAGGCCCGCTCCCAGGTCACGCCGAAATAGGGGGCGATCTGCGGTGTGATTTCGTACCACAGCCGCAGGCCGACTTCTGCAGTGGTGAATCCTGATGCGATACCGATGTCGGTGTCGTCCGAGAAGGCGGCATTGATCTCCACCCGTGGCTGCAGTACCACCGATCGCGTGAGGCGCAGGTCGTATTCCGCCTCCAGGCGTGCCGACACATCGCCCTGGGTGCTGACGAAAAGGTTCGCATCCACCTCGAACCAATACGGGGCCAGTCCCTGCAGACCGAGCGTCAGGTACTCCCTTTTGGGGTCGGGCCCGACGTCGGCGCGCACGCCGATCTGCGCATCCCAGAACGGTCGCACAGCGCGGGAGTACAGCATCTGCAGCTCGAGATCTTCCCAGGCGTGCTCTGTGGTCTCGTAGGCGCCGTGGGCTTTCAACCAGAGTTTGTTGATGTCGCCGCCGTACCAGGCCTGGCCTTCGAAAGCGAGGGCCGGATCATGCGGGCCAAAAAGGTACTCGAGTTGCTCTCCCATCACCGCCCAGTGGGTGCCGCCGCCGTGGCTGGCCCACAGGGCTTCGCGGGCAGCCTCCATGCGTGTCTGCGCCAAAGCATTCCCGCAGGTTGCCAGGGCTAAGAGGGTCAAGAACGCGCACCTCATGTGCGCGCTCGCACGGAAACCACGCGCATCATGCCTGCGTGCATGTGGTACAGCAGGTGGCAGTGAAACGCCCACTCCCCAACCGCGTCGGCGGTGATGTCTACGGACATCTTTTCTCCCGGTTTGACGACGATGGTGTGCTTGCGCGGCTTGTGATCGTGTGGCGCGGTGACGACGTCGAAGAACATGCCGTGCAGGTGGATCGGGTGCGGCATCATCGTGTCGTTGACCATGGTCAGACGCAGCCGCTCGCCCTCATGAAAAATGATGGGCTCGGTGACCTCCGAAAACTTGCGACCGTCGAACGACCACATGTAGCGCTCCATATTGCTGGTGAGATGCAGCTCCATCTCGCGCTCTGGTGCCCGAAGGTCGGGATTGCGTTGCAGGCTCTTCAGATCGGTGTACACCAGCACGCGGTGCGGGGCATCTTCGAGGCCCAGGGGGCGTTCTCCCAGTCGATTGGTGGGCATCTCCGCGAGCCCGACCACTCCCGGGCCGGTCGGGTGGTCGTGCGTTTGCGGCTCACCCATGCCGTGATGTCCATGATGGCCGTGCTGATGCGCGCCATCCCCCATGTCATGGGTCATGGCCATATCCTTCATCTTCAGAGTCGGACGTGGGCGCAGCCTGGGTACCTCTGCGGTGCGCCCCACCTCCGGCGTCAGCGTAGCGCGAGCGTAACCGCTGCGATCGTTGCTCTCAGCGAAGATGGTATAGGCGTCGTTCTGCGGGTTCACAACGACATCGAAGGTCTCCGCCACGCCGATCTGAAACTCGTCGGTCTCCACGGGTTGTACATCCAACCCATCTGCCTGCACGACCGTCATTGGCAACCCCGGAATGCGGACGTTGAAGATGCTCATCGCTGCTGCGTTGATGAAGCGCAGGCGTACACGTTCGCCGGGTTTGAACAAGCCTTGCCAGTTTTCCGCAGGGGAGTGACCGTTGAGCAGGTAGGTGTAGGTTGCACCGGTGACGTCGGCGATATCGGTGCGGTTCATGCGCATGCCGCCCCACATGGCGCCGTCGGACCATGCGCGTTTGAAGCCAACTTCCCGTGCATCGCGCAGAAAATCGCCGAAGGTACGCTGCTGGCGGTTGTACACATCCGCGTGCTTTTTCAGCTTCGCAAAGAGGGCATGTGGGTGTTCGAACGTCCAATCCGACAGAACGATGACGAACTCCCGATCAAAGGGCACCGGATCGCGGTCCTTCGGCTCGATGATGATCGGCCCGTAGTGCCCCTGTTGCTCCTGCAGACCTGAGTGGCTGTGGTACCAGTAGGTGCCGGCCTGTTTGATCGGGAAGCGATAGGTAAAAGTTTCGCCCGGCCGAATGCCGGGAAACGTCACACCAGGCACCCCGTCCATCTCGTAGGGAAGCAACAAGCCGTGCCAGTGAATGGAGGTGTCTTCCTGCAGTCGGTTGGTCACGTGCAGGGTAACGTCTTCGCCTTCCCGCCAGCGCAGCAGCGGTGCCGGCAGTTGGCCGTTGACGAGCACCATGTGGCCTGTTCGCCCATCGATGCTGCGCATTGCGTGCGCAACCTCCAGGTCGAACACGTTGTTGCGCGCAGATAGGCCGCGCATGTCGGTGGTACCCTGACCCCTTGCCCACGCCGGCA
>JAUILW010000846.1 GCA_030432795.1 Gammaproteobacteria bacterium | reverse complement strand
GGAGCGAGCGGTGGGTTGGCTGACTCAACGTCCAGGCCATGCCGAGGGCGGCGATACAGCGATCCGTCCCTGGCAACGCATGCATCACGTCCCGTTCGTCCAAAGGTGATCCGTCCGGCAACTCCGCCGCCACAGATCCCGGCGTATTGGGTACGAAGCCGTACGCGTCGAACTGACCATTGTTCACTGCTGAGTGGCCAGCGCTGGCGCGAAAGATAACTTCCGTGAGCAGGCTGCTCAGCGTCACCCGGTCGGAAACCTTGTCAGGAAAGCCGGCGGGAATATGCGTGTGCGCCTCTGAGATGAATGCCGCCAGTTCCCAGTCTTCGCAGACACTGGCATCGGTTGCGTACCACAGCCGCACGATGCGCTCCACGTAGCCCTGAAGTGCTGCGTAAATCTCTCCGCCATCTTCGCGGTAGAAGTAGTCCTCGAAGGGCGCATCATGCAAACCGCGGCGCTGCAGATCGGCATGAAACCCGTGCTCGGCGAACGACCAATCGCCCCACACGGCGCGGGCCAGATCCAGGGCACCACCAACGCCGGCCCCCAGCACCACGTCGATCGGGCCGCCGACGCTCAGCAGGTCACGGCGGGCCAAGTGATTGATCGCCAGGTTCATCTCGAAGTGTGGCGACAACAGTTGTCGCACCGGGTGATCCGGGTGCAATTGCCGCGCCGCCGCCATGGCGAATATCTCTGACACCATGTGCGTTTCCAGCAGATGGTAGACAGCTTCGTGATAGTGCGCGTCTGCGCTCTGCGCATGGGTGCGGGCCAGCAACCACGCTCCGGGATCGTCCAGACAGGTGCGCACCGGCGCCCCTTCGGTGCCGGGGGTGCGCAAACGGATGGCCAGAGGCAGCAACTTGCCAATCGGAGCCAGGTAGAAGGTGCAGGTGGGTGCCGCGACCGTGGTACCCGGCCGCACCTGCGACTGGATACGCGGATCATCCAGCAACGCATAGTCGGTGGCGAACAGTCGCCCGGCATCGAGCGCTGCGTTCAGCGTGGTGGAGAATCGTTCCGCCAGCACCCGCGCGCTGGCGTCCGCCAGCGGCAGATCCGGCACCGCCTCGAGGCGGAACAGCGCCTTCGGGTTGACGCCGCGCAACCGCTGTCGGCCGAAGTCTTCATCGCGGTACCACGAATCCGCCTCACGCGGTCGCGGTAGCCAGCCCACCACCCGCTCGTAGTCCACCTGATTGTCCATCGGCGAGCCGCTCATCGCCATGCGCACGAATGGCGCCTGGAGCTGGGAAAAAGTCTTGTGCAGCAGCAGGCGCACTTTCTTTTCGCCATCGAAGTCTTCGACCTTCGGCAGCCCGGCTATACCCGGTGGCAGATGAAACTCGGTGCTCGGGTGCCCGGAGCCGCTGTCACTCGCAAACAGGTAGGACTCCTGGTTCAGCGCGATGGTCGCACGGCGGGCGCGCTTGCGATCTTCCGAGACGAACTGCGGAAGCTGATAGCGGGATGGATTGATCACCGAACCTCCTGGTCGATTTCCGCAGGCGCGAAGCTCGGCGGGCCGAACACGGAGTACAT
>JAUILW010000845.1 GCA_030432795.1 Gammaproteobacteria bacterium | reverse complement strand
TCATCAATGAGCCTCGGCATGACGAAGCCGATGACGATGGTCAGTAGCTGCGTCGCCCAGGATACGGCCACGTTCCAGGTCAGGCGTTTCTCGCCGGTAGGATCGTCGTGCGCCGGTGGCTCACTGCTACCTGGTTGAGATCTGTCCGTGCCTTGCATTGTCAAGCGTACCCGTATTGCCGGTTCAGCTCACCGGCAACTTCGTCGAACACGGCAAGTTCTTCTTCACTCAGCGTGCTACGCCAGCGTTCGTCCAGCGTGATGTGGCTCTCTCGGTCCAGCCGCATGCCATTACCTATCACATGGTGAGGCACGTCTTTGAATGCGCCGATCTCGGCGATGGGGTCCAGTCCAGCATCAGTATAGATCTGATTCAGGGTGGTCGTCGGGTTGCGGCACAGATCTTCGTAGCGCACCGTGGTGATGGACGCGACATCGAGTTGAGGCAGCAGCGCTTCCGCTTCTTCATTGCTCCGCCGCCACTCGCGTGCGGCATCGGCCATGGGGAGTTCGCTGTCGCGGTAACCTCCGCAGCCGCCGCCACGAAGTTTCTCGTCTTTCGCGTCGGCGAATTCACCGGGCCGCATATAGGTCAAGGCTACCGCCCTGCCATCGCGGATCATGCGCACGACATGAATCTGCAAGCCACCGTGTCGGGAGAGCTGCAACAGTCGCTGGCCGATCTTCGAGCTCTCGACCACCACGTCGACATCTGCGACCTCCGCAAAACTACGAACCAGGTCAACGGATCGGTGCATCAATCGCCGGTTGCCCTGTCGCCAGGCGGGCGATAGCTTCAGCGCGAGCTGGCGCATCATCTCCAGGCCGCCAGGGCGCACCAGCGGCCGTAGAAGCCGCTGGACGTAAGCGCTGTCGATACTGTCGAAGTGGGTTTGCGCATCCCAGATTCGGAAATCGTGGCCGCGCGCTTTCATTGCGGCATTGACTCGCAGCCAGTGTTCGCAATGCATGATGAATTCGTGGCACGAGCATCGATAGCGCGCGGGATCGCCCAGATTCACAGCTTTCAGTTCGCCCGCTGTTGCCGCGCGAGGATGCGTATTGAGCAGCATGGACAGCAACGTAGAGCCTGAATGGCTCGCGGCAACGACGTACATCAGCCGGGTCATGAGGCACCGCTGCCTTTGAGTACCACGGTCACCGTACGTAGCAGGATCTCCAGGTCAAGCTTCAGAGACCAGGTGTCGATGTACTGCAGATCGAGTTCCAGCCAGCGATCGAATGACAGCTCGCTGCGCCCGGATATTTCCCGCAGGCAGGCGATGCCGGGCCGCACGCTGAAGCGCTTGCGCTGAATGCCTTTGTCGAACAGATTGACGTCGCGCACGGACATCGGACGTGGCCCCACCAGGCTCATATCACCTTTGAAAACGTTGATGAGCTGCGGCAGCTCATCGAGGCTGGTGCGGCGGATGAAGCGGCCCACCGGCGTGACCCTTGGATCGTTGGCCATCTTGAAGATCGGCCCATCGGCCTCGTTGAGGTGCTCGATTTCCTTCAGCCGCTCCTCAGCATCTATGTACATGGA
>JAUILW010000120.1 GCA_030432795.1 Gammaproteobacteria bacterium | reverse complement strand
CGCCTCGCCCGGTTGCAGGCGGGGCGGGCGACCTATCGCCTGCTGCGCTCAGCAGAGCTTGCAAAGATTGCGTTGTCCGAGGAAGACCCGGTCCACATTGATCTATCGTTCCTCGAGCCTGGCCTTGGCGTCGACTGCGGTGTGGACGATCTGAGCGAAGCCAGTGAACGCTTGCTCGCCCACCTGGCTGGTCTGGTGCATGAGGTGGTGCGGCAGGCCGGTACGCGGCCTGATGTGGTGTATCTCACCGGCGGCATGGCGCGCTCACCCATCGTGCGCGCACATCTCGCGACTGCGCTTGACGGCGTGCCGATGGCGGACAGCGATCACTTCGTGAGCGTCACCTCCGGCCTCGCCCTTTGGGCGGACCGGATCTTTCGCGCCTAAAAACCCGCCTGTGCCCCGGCAATGCGGGCGGCGATGTCGGCAGTGAGCGCTTGGTAGGTGGACTCGCCCGGCAGCATCACGAAGAGCGGGTCTTCTACCTTGTCGAGATCGTACGCCTGCTCACGCAGATCGCCCTTCACCAGCTTGAACGTGCCGGTGACGTCGAGGTCCTTCTGAATACGTAGGAACACCGGCCGCGCATACGCGGGCAGCTCCTTGTTGACGTGCGCTGAGAAGGTGTCGATGTCGAGCGTATCCTTGCCTTCCGCGAGCACCAGAGCCGCCATGCCGGCACGGCCGTCGGCACCGGGCACTTCCACGCCGTAGACGTTGGCGATGCGTACGTCCGGGTGCATGTTGAGGATTTCGCCCACCTCGTTGGTGGAGACGTTTTCCGATTTCCAGCGGAACGTGTCGCCCACGCGATCGACGAACTGGTAGTGGGTGAAGCCGAGTGAGAAGCCGACATCCACGGTGCGCAGCAGATCGCCGGTGTTGAACCAGCAGTCGCCGTCCTCGAAGGCGCCGCGCAGCACTTTCTTCTCGGTAGCTTCGCTTGAGGTGTAGCCCTCAAAGCGGGCGTTTTCGTCCACCTGAATGAGGCCGAGGCCAGGGGTCCCCGGTGCGGCTTCGATGCAACGGCCGTTGGCGTCGCGCACGATCTCGTCGTCGTGCACGTTGTACTCCACGAGTTTCACCGGAAAGGTGGTGGTGCCGATGGTGCAGTCTTTGTTGAGGAAATTCAGGAATCCTGCATTGCCTTCGCTGGCGCCGTACAGCTCGGCGATGCGCTTCATACCGAAGCGCTTTTTGAAGTCCATCCAGATATCCGGACGCAGACCGTTGCCCATCATCGTATGCAGCGGTGTGTCCGCATCACGACCGCCGTCTGGGGTGTGCATCAGATAGCGGCACAACTCGCCGATGTAGATGAAGTGGGTGGCGCCCTGCTCGCGCAGCTCGTCCACGAAACGGCTGGCGGAAAACTTGCGGCGCACGAACGTGGACGCGCCTGAGATGATGCCGGCTCCGACGCCAACCACCAGCCCCGTGGCGTGATACAGCGGCAGACAGTTGTAAATCCGGTTTTCCGGTTTCAGCCGCAGACCGCCCCTGGCGGCGAGGGTGGCGGTGGTCAGATAGCGGCGGTTAGACATCACGGCGGCTTTGGGAAGGCCGGTAGTGCCCGACGTGAAGATGTACATTGCCGTGTCGCCGAGGGTGGTCTCCTGCTGCGATTGCGGATTGTCGGTCGATGCGGCTTCGGCTTCTGCAGCCAGATTGCGAGCCCAATTGGGTGGGGCATCTGCACCCTGATCGGGCACGAAGAAGTAGTCGCGCCCCTCCGCCAGGCCGAGCTCTGATTTCACCTCGTTGAGGGCTGCCACCCGCTCCTCGCCGACGATACATAGCTTCGACTCAGTGGTGGTGATGCAGTGCGTCAGAGGCCGGCCGGTGAGGTTGGTGTTGATCAGGCCCGCCACCGCGCCGAGCTTGTTGAGCGCGATGATGGCGGCGAGAAATTCGATGCGGTTCTCCATGAAGAGGCTCGCGGTGTCGCCGCGGCCGAGGCCGTGGGCGGCGAAGGTGTGCGCGTAACGGTTGGCAAGCGCGTTGAAGTCGCGCCAGTTGATGACGGTGCCTTCGAAGGAGTACGCGGCTCGTTCAGGGTGCTCCGCAGCGTTGCGTGCGACTTCTGCGGCAATGCTGTGGCGCAGTTCCAGCGGCTTCGGCTCCAGCTCTTTTTTGAGCTTGAGCAGTAGCGGTATGTGGGCGAGTGTTCTTGCGACATCTGCGATGGCCATTTCAAATCTCTCTGCGTGTCCCCAACCCCGGACCATACCCAGCCGCATTGACCTTGCGCAACTGGCGCTCGATCATGGAGCCAAAAGCACTTGTGGAGAATCGATGCAGACCTGGCAGATCGGAGACGTGAAAATCACCCGCGTGGTGGAGCTCGAAGCTACCGGCGGCAGCAAGTTCATCCTGCCGGACGCCACCCGGGATGCTTGTCAGGAGTTGCCATGGATGTATCCGCACTTCATGGATGAGGCGGGCAATCTGAAGATGAGTGTGCATGCGCTGGTGGTGCAAACCCCGGATCGCTGCATCGTGGTGGATACCTGCATCGGCAACGACAAGCAACGCAACGTACCCACCTGGAACATGCTGCAGACGACGTTTCTCAAGGACCTGGAGGCTGCGGGGTTCGACCGGCTCGCGGTCGACACGGTGATGTGTACCCACCTGCATGTGGACCATGTGGGCTGGAACACCATGCTGGTGGATGGTGCCTGGGTGCCCACCTTCCCCAATGCCCGTTATCTGGTGGCGGAGGAAGAGTGGCGCTACTGGGATGCGAACGAGGAGGAGGGCTACGGGCCGATACTCGACGACTCCGTGCGTCCCATCGTCGAGGCCGGCCTGATGGACTTTGTCGGCATGACCCACCAGGTGTGCGACGAGGTGTGCCTGGAACCGACGCCCGGCCACACACCAGGTCACGTGAGCGTGCACATCACCTCCCGGGGCGAGGAAGCGCTCATCACCGGCGATTGCATTCACCATCCCTGCCAGATGAGCCGCACCGACTGGTGTTCCAGCGCCGACTACGACCAGGCGCAGGGCGAGGTCACGCGCAATGCCCTGCTGGAAAGGTACGTGGACTCCGGCGTGCTGGTCATCGGCACGCATTTCGCGACGCCCACTGCCGGGCACGTAAAGGTGCGCGACGAGGGCGGCTACTGGCTCGACGTGGGCGCCTGATCTGGTGGACGCAAGCGAGCTGCTGGCCGGTGTGCGCCTGCTGCCGGTGGTAACGGTGGATGACGCCCAGCTCAGCGCCCGCCTTGGCCGCTGCCTCGAGGATGCGGGTTTCACTGCCGTGGAGGTGACGCTGCGCACGGAGCATGCGCTCGATGCGCTCGCCGCCATGGTGCAGGCCTGCCCGAATCTGATGGTGGGCGCCGGCAGCGTGCGTCGGGCGGAGCAGTTTGAAGCCGTGGCTCGCGCTGGCGCGGCGTTTGCCGTCAGCCCCGGCGCCACCGATGGGCTGCTCGATGCCGCCAACCTGCCCTACGTGCCGGGCGCGGCCACCGCATCGGAGTGCTTACGCCTGCTGGAACGCGGCTACCGTTTGCAGAAATTTTTCCCGGCAGAAGCGAACGGCGGCGTTGCCGCGCTGCGCGCGCTCTCGGCCCCACTGCCGGAGGTGCGTTTCTGTCCCACCGGCGGCATCGATCAGCACAACGTTGCCGACTATCTCGCGTTGGATACGGTCGCGTGCGTGGGTGGTTCGTGGTTCGCTCCGGCGGATCTGATCAGCGCCGGTCGGTTCGATGAGATATCGTTGCGCGCACAGGCGGCGCGCATGGTGGCAGGCTGAGCCGTGCGCCTGGCCGCCATCGGCGAGTGCATGCTGGAGATGCGCGCGGATGCGAGCGGCAACTTTCGCCTTGCTTACGGGGGTGATGTGTTCAACACGGCGGTGTACGCCCGCTATCTTGGCGTGGACGTGTCGTTCGTTTCAGCGCTGGGCGATGACTACTACAGCGACTGGCTGCGCGAGCGATGGCAGGCACACGAACTCGACTGTTCCTGCCTGCGTGTTTTGCCGGGCGCGACGCCGGCGCTCTACATCATCCGCAACGATGCGGCGGGGGAGCGTGTGTTCCACTACTGGCGGGACGCATCGCCATTCCGCCGCCTGCTCGATGACGATGCATTCCGCGACACCGTGCAGGCGTTTCTTGCGACACACGATGGGGTTTACCTCTCGGGCATCACGCTTGCGTTGCTGCCCGAGGCGCGGCGACGCTGGTTGCTCGATGTGCTGTCGGCGCTGCGCACCCGGGGGCTGCGTGTGGCTTTTGATTCGAACTACCGGCCGGCTTTGTGGCAAAACGCGGAGGAAGCGCGCCAGTGGTTGGACGCGGGCTGGGCTGTAGCGGATGTCGCACTGCCGAGCGCCGACGATGAGCGGCTGCTGCACGGTGAAGCCGATGTTGCTGACAGGCTGCGGGCGCTTGGCGTTGCGGAGGTGGTGCTCAAGAACGGTGCGGCGGGCTGTGCGGTCAACGGTGCGCGCTATGCCGTGCCGGCACCGGTACAGGCAGTTGACGCCACCGCAGCCGGAGATTCTTTCAACGCCGCGTACCTGGCCAGCCGCTGGCGTGACGGTACGGTCCCCGAAGCGGTAGCCGCGGCGCAACGGCTGGCGGCGGTGGTGGTCCAGCATCCGGGTGCGCTCGTTGACCGGGCACTGGTCGTGCCGTAGGTTGCGTGTGACGTTGGGTGGATTTTGCAGGGTGGGGAGCGGATGGCTACGACGAGAAGGCGCTTCGTTCATGCGCTCGGGGCGCTTACGGCTACCGCACCCCTGTCGGCGTGCGTGACGTCGTCAGCGCCACGTCAGCTCGAACGGTTCGGCCTGCAGCTCTCCACCGTGACACCGCTGCTGCTGGCGGACTTCCCCGGCACACTGCGTGCGGTTGCTGGTATCGGCTACCAGCAGGTGGAGTTTTCCGCGATGGGATTCCTCGGCCGTGACGTGGGCGAAGTGCTGGCGCTATTGGACGAAACCGGCTTGCAGGCACCGGTAGGGCGCATCACACCGGTGCTGCCGCCGGATTTCTTCACGCTTGATCGCTCAGCACAGATGCGCGTGTTTCGCGATCGCAGCGGCCCGGCGTATCTGCTCGACAACGTGCGCGCCGGCATCGCCGCAGCGAAGCGTCTCGGCCAGCGCGACCTGGTGCTGCCGGCGCTCATGCCGGATCAGTTCGCAAGCCTCGCCGATGTGGAGCGCAACGTCGCGCTCATCCGCCAGGCGGGCGAGATCTGTGCCGCCGAAGGGTTGCGCTTCGGCTATCACAACCACGATTGGGAGCTGAAGCCCATCGATGGTGTGGTGCCCTGGGAGCGGATGATCGAAGGCACGGACCCGGCGCAGGTGACCTTCCAGCTCGACGCCTATTGGGTCGTGAAAGGCGGCGGCGATCTTGCAAGTTACCTGCAGCGCTATCCCGGCCGCTTCTCCAGCTGTCACCTCAAAGACATCGATGACGCCGGCGACTTCGCTGACGTGGGCGATGGCAACATCGACTTTCCGGCGTTCGTGCGTGCCGCCATCGCTGCAGGCGCGCAGCACTTCTTCGTCGAGCGCGACCGGCCGCCCGAGCCGATGCAGTCCGCCCAGCGCTCCTACGCCTACCTGTCGCGGATGACGTTCTGATGCGTCGCGCGCTCATAGCCCCGTTGAGTTTTGCTGCTGCGATGGCGTTGGCTGAGGAGACACCGCTATACCTGCGCATCGACACGCCACCGGCACCGGTGCTCGATGTGCAGGCGGCGCTCGAGACGTTCCGCCTGGCGCCCGGCTATCACATCGAGGCGGTGGCTCATGAGCCGTTGGTGGAAGATCCGGTGGCGCTCACGTGGGATGCGGCGGGTCGCATGTATGTGGCTGAGATGCGCGGTTTCATGCAGGACACCTACGGTACCGACGAGGATGCGCCTATCGGCTCTGTGGTGCGGCTGAGCGACACGGATGGCGATGGCCGCATGGACCGGCGCGAGGTGCTGGCCGATGGCCTGGTTCTGCCGCGGGCAGTAGCGATCGTCAACGAGGGGCTGCTCATTGGCGAACCGCCAAACCTGTGGCTGTGTCCGGCACGCAACGGTCGAGCCGATTCGATCGATTGCACCGACAGGCAGCGCCTCGGCTCCTATGGCGA
Organism: Gammaproteobacteria bacterium; assembly: GCA_030432795.1. GTDB lineage: Bacteria > Pseudomonadota > Gammaproteobacteria > Pseudomonadales > Azotimanducaceae > SYFY01. Next base: position 2,151 of record JAUILW010000120.1, on the reverse strand, counting down.
CCAGCCCGGCTCGGTGGAGCACGCGGAGAACGGCCTGCTTCTGGGCCTGGACAACTGGCTGTACAGCGCCAAATCTGCCCGCCGCCTCAAGCTCGTGGACGGTGGCCTGACAGAGGAGCCCACGCTCTTCCGGGGGCAGTGGGGTATCGCGCAGGATGGCGAAGGGCGGCTGTACTACAACACCAATTCCAATCTCCTGTCGGGTGATCGCTACGATGCGCAGAACATCGTGCAGTCGGGTGCCAGCCGTGCGCCGGGTTTGAACGTGCGGGTGAGCGGCGACGACGCCTTGTACGCGGTGCGAGTAAACACCGGCGTGAATCGCGCCTACCTGCCGGGTGTGCTGCGCGAGGACGGCCGACTCAATCAGCCCACCTCCGCCAGCGGCATGGACGTGTTGGATGACACCGCCTTCGTTGCCGAGCCTGCAGCCAACGCGGTAGCGCACCTGCAGCTCAGCGAACAGGGCATGACGGTCACCGCGCGCCATGCACGCTACCCGGATGACACCTGGGGACAGCGGGAGTTTCTTGCGTCCACCGACGAACGCTTCCGGCCGGTCAATGTGTATTTCGGCCCGGACGGTGCTCTGTACGTGGTGGACATGTACCGCGGCGTCATTCAGGACCACGTCTTCATTACCGAGCAACTGCGCGAGCAGGCCAAGGCACGAGGCCTCGACCGACCCCCAGGCCTCGGCCGCATCTGGCGGGTGAGCAGAGATTATGGGAGCTACGCGCCGGCGCAGCTCGAAGGCGCCGATTCGGGGGTGCTGCTGGCGAGCCTGGCGTCGGCCAACGTCTGGGAGCGGCGTACAGCTCAGCGCCTGCTTCTGGCGGCTGACAACGTCGACCGGGAACTGCGCGCGATGGTCCGTGCGGCGCAGCTGCCGCAGGCCGTGCATGCCCTGTGGGCGCTTGCCGGGCGAGCAACGCTCGATCGGCGCATCGCGCTTGGCGCCGCACGGTCCGCGCAGCTGCCTTTGGCGCGCCAGGCGTTGATTGCTGGCGCGCCGCTGTTCAACCGGCGCGATATCTCTGCGCTGGTAGCGCTTCACCCGGATGATGAGCGTTTTCAGATGGAGGCCATCGCAGCGCTTGCGCCGCACAACACCCATGCCACCGTGCGCAGCCTTGCCCTGGATGTGCTTGCACGCCACTGGCAGCACGACGCGCGACGTGCTGCGGTCATCGCGTCCATGCGCGGCCAGGAACAGGCGTTCATCGCCGCGCTTGCCGCAGGCTGGACCGCAGAACAGGAAGCTTCGAGCCTGGTTGTGCGGGCGTTGGCCGCGCAGCACGTGCGTAACAGCGACGATGGCGCAGTGCTCGCCGGCCTGCTGGATCTGGCTGCGGCGCAGCCAGCGTGGGTGCAGCGGGCCATCCTGGACGGCGCTGCGGACGTCACCCGACGCGAGGGTTTCGAGCGCATTGTGCTGGCCGAAGCACACCCGCTGTTCAGCGCGCCAACTGCGGACGAGTCGCTATGGCCGGCAGTATCCCGGGCGCGAAAGGCGTTTACCTGGCCCGGCGATACCCTGGCGGCCGACGCGGCGCCGTTGTCACCGGCACAGCAGGCGCGTATGGCGGACGGGGCGCGCTATTACGCTGGCCGTTGTGCCACTTGTCACGGCGGAGATGGCGAGGGCATCGCGGCGCTGGCGCCGCCGCTGGTGAATTCCCCCTGGGTGATTGAAGCGCCGGAGCGGCTGGCGCGTATCGTGCTGCATGGCCTGCAGGGACCGATCGAGGTGGATGGTCAGACCTGGAACGGGGTCATGCCGGGGCACGGACTGATGGCGGACTTTGACGATGCGGTGGCGAGCGGTTTGCTGACTTACCTGAATCGCTCGTGGGGCCATTCAGGGCGTGCCATCGACCCGCCGTTCATGGCCGCCATACGCCAGGCGACTGCAGGACGTGCAATGCCGTGGACGGTGGAAGCGTTGCATTCGGTGCCGGTGAACACACACTTCGAGGACTATAACGGCCGCTACGGCGGCGGCTCGTTTGAGCTGCGCTTCGCCTACGACGGCGCCAGTCGCCTGCTGATCCACACCGGCCTGTTCTCCGGGCCGCTGGAAGTGGGTGCTGCGGACCGCTTCTACTTCGAGCCGCGGGATATGCACTTCGACTTTGTCCGCGACGATGC